>JAQXIG010000060.1 GCA_029007685.1 bacterium
ATAACTTCTTCTGGAATATGTTTTAATTGTTCAATTACTTCTTCTGGAAATTGATCTTCAATATCATATTTACGAGCAATAGATAAAATATCAACACCAGGATCATTCTTATGTCCCAATATTTCAATAACCTCACCATGATAATATTGATCATGGTCCTCATCTAAAAGCTTTACTACTACTTTACTACCATCTACAGCCCCATGAACATGTTCAGGCAAAATATCAACCGTAATCTTTAATTTTTCCTCATCTAAAATTAAATGACCAATACCGTTCTCGAAATAAAACTCTCCAATGACTTTATGTAAACTACGCTCAATAACCTTTAAAATTCTACCCTCTAAACGACGCCCGTCTTTCTTTCCTATAATTTCAACAATTACCATATCACCATGAACTGCTCCATTCAAATGATCAGCAGAAATGAAAATATCTTCCTCTAAATCAACAAAGCCATATCCTTTTCGTGTAATAGAAAGTTTTCCTTTTTTTAAAGGACTTTTCTCAAATAACATATATCTACCTTTATTAGAACAGTAAATTTCATAAGAATCAGCCATCTCTCTTAATAAATTAGATAACTCTAGAATCTCACTATCCAAACTCAAATTTAATTGCTGTAAAATTTCTATAGAATCTAATGCCTTATTACGACGAGAAAGCAAATTTAATATTCGACTTCTTAAATCCATCGTTATCACCTCATCCTTATCATTATTATAGGTTACCACACCCAAAATAACAATAAAAAAGCAAAACTAACCGTTTCGCTTTACACCATTTCTAACTCTTAAATAAATTCCATAATAAAACTGATAATGAAGAAAGTCATCCCCAAAAATAATGTTAATCTACTAATCACCAATTCTGAACCACGTTCTTTTCTATTAGAAAACAAATCAGAATTACCACCGCTAATAATTTGAGCACCACTTTCTGCTCTATTACTTTGTAAAAGCACAATTACAATTAATAAAATCGAGATGACTAATAAGAAAGTTTGCATGATATCCCTCCATAACTGTTAACTATTCTATCATAGAACACCCTAAAAATCAACTAACTATATACTTTTTACCATAAAACACTAATTAGCAAGCAATAGAAGAACAATAAAAATTTTAGTTCAAAAATCTATCCCAATGAGTACTTTGTCCATTAACCGAAGGAAAATATTGTCTTATTTGCGAAGAAATCAGTTTAGCTTTTTCCTTAATTGGTACTCCATCATTATACATAGCATTTTTGTAAGCCCTAATCATCATATCCTCAAATATAGTAGCACGATCTTCCTTATAATTTGATTGTCCATAATCTTTAGTGAAATATCCTTGAGTGGGATTGGAATATTGAAAGTTATAAACCTGATTATAAGAACCATATACATATCCCGTTGGATTTAGTTTTATCCAATCCGTCTCAGGACTATTAGGATACATAACAATACTTAAATAGGCATCTATATAGTGCATAAGTTCATGATTCAACGTTCTTTCAAACCAATAAGTAGAGGCTGTCATAGTAAGTTTCAAGTCAGAATAAAACTCTGAATCAAAAAATCCATCAAAAACATTCCCTTGCATCGATTCCACTAAAAAGATAGTAAGGGGCATTCCCTTATTTATAAAATCTCGAAAAAATCCATTTGGATAAGTAGCTAACACTTCATCAATTTTTTGTAAGTAAGTACCAGTTCGAACAGCATTGGTTATTCGAATAGGATCAGCATTTCTAGGACGATATCCTGGCAATTCCGCACCATATTTTATAGTAACGCCATATTTAGTTTGAATGGCAGATCGTAATTTTTCATTTTTCATCTCCTGTGTTTCTACAACTGGAGTTGGTGTAGCAGTAGCACTGGGTGTAGTAGTAGCAGAAGGCGTTTGCTGAGGAGTCACATTCGGTGTTGGTGCCGAAGTAGACCTAGTAGTAGAACCTGGTATTGGATCAGATGTAACAGTAGTAGTTCCTTGATTGTTACTGTTATTACCATTTGAAGTATTTTTTTTAACATTAGTATTTTTAGACATCATCGAATTAGTAGCAGCTGGTTTACTAGTTGGATCACTATTATTCTCTGATTTACTAGAAGTGTCTCCTTGCTCAATAACAGCATCTTTAGCCACATTGGAAGAGGTACCTTCCTCTATTACCTCATCTTTATTAATATTAACTTCCGAGTGATCATCACTACTATCATGAGCATCCACACCTTCCGAACCCACTTGTTTCAAAGAAGATGATAAATTTTTATTTTGATTATTTGCTTTAAAAGGATCAGAAACAAAAAATAACACTCCTAAACTAGCCAAAATAACTACCAAAATACCACCAATAATTAAACCTTTCTTTCGATCAACATTTTTCATATAATACTCCTTTTCCAGAGTATTATATGATAACTATTTAACAACAGTCAACAAGAAAATGAATATAACGATACTTGACATGCACACAAAAAAAGAACTATTTTCCAAGCTCTTCTTCAATTCTCATTAACTGATTATATTTACATACACGATCTGTTCTAGACATTGATCCTGTCTTAATTTGACCTAAATCAAGTCCTACTGCTAAATCAGCAATCGTAGTATCTTCAGTTTCCCCGCTCCGATGTGAAATAACTGTTTTGTATCCATGACTTCTGGCAAGTTCAATCGTCTCCAGAGTTTCCGTAATAGTACCTATTTGATTAACTTTCAATAAAATCGCATTACCAGCCTTTTGATCAATTCCCATTTGTAGACACTCCTTATTCGTCACAAACAAATCATCTCCTACTAGTTGAATTCTATTACCAAGACGACTAGTAATTTTAGTAAATCCTTCCCAATCATTCTCATCTACTGGATCTTCAATCGAAATAATTGGATATAGATTAACTAACTCCTCATAAAAATCAATCAATTCATCAGTCGTTAAACTTCTATTTTCTCCTACTAAATGATACAGACCTGTTTCCGTATCATAAAATTCACTAGCGGCAACATCAATCGCAATACATACATCTTTACCAGGCTTATACCCTGCTCTACGAATAGCTTCCATGATAAGTTCAAAGCCTTCCGTATTCGACTGTAAATCAGGTGCAAAACCACCTTCATCTCCAACTCCAGTAGCTAATCCTTTACTATTTAATACTTTCTTTAAATGATGAAAGACTTCCGCACCAATTCTAACACGTTCATGAACTGTAGTTGCTTGAGGAATAATCATAAACTCTTGAAAATCAAGTTTATTATCAGCATGAGCACCACCATTAATAATATTCATCATTGGCACTGGTAAGATGTTACCATTCCCAATATAACGATAAAGAGGGATTCGCTTTTGGTTAGCGCTAGCCTTCATAGCTGCCATACTAATCCCTAAAATAGCATTCGCTCCATATGTAGATTTTGTTTTAGTTCCATCCGCTTCAATCATCGCATAATCAAGTGTTTTTTGATCCTCTGCATCCATACCAATTACCAAATCACGAAGTGGACCATTGACATTAGCAACGGCTTTCAAAACCCCTTTTCCTAAAAAACGAACCTCACCATCACGCATTTCTAAGGCTTCTCTTTCTCCAGTAGAAGCCCCACTTGGAACTGCTGCCCGACCTAATGTTCCATCTTCTAATATAACATCCACTTCAACCGTAGGATTCCCTCTCGAATCTAATATTTCTCTTCCTTTAACATCAATAATCTTCATAACTTTCCTTCCTTTCTAATCTCTAATCAATCAAATAAGTTCTAACTCATAAACGTATTTCTTAAACTCATCGCCTCGATCTTCACACTGTCTATACTGATCCCACGAAGCACTCGCAGGACTCAATAAAAGTATATCTCCTTCTCTACTAATTGTCCATGCCAATTTAAACGCATCCTGTAAACATTCATAAGAATAAGTTGGAATATTCATCTTATCTCCAAACTCCTTTACTCTACCCCGACAACTTCCAATCGCAAAGATAGCCTTTACATGCGATACATAATCTGCAAGTTCATTAAAATCTTGGCCTCTTTCATATCCTCCTAAAAAAAGAATAACGGGTTCTTGAAAAGAAGCTAACGCAATTTGACAACATTTAATATTAGTAGCTTCAGTATCATTATAAAACTTTCTTTTATCAATTTCTGTCACAAATTCTAATCGATGCTCTATACTACCAAATTCTTGTAATACCTTACAAATAGTCTCATTAGAGACTTCAAACTCCTTTACCGCCAAAATAGCTGCCATAATATTCTCATAGTTATGTCGACCAATTAACTGAATTTGATCTAAATCAACAATCTTTTCTCCATAATAATAAATAGCTTGATCAGCAATATATGCCCCATTAATTTCATGCCAACTAGAAAAATATTTGACTGTGGCCTTAGCATCCTTAACGAGTGCAAATGCCTCTTCATTACCCATATTCGTAATCATCACATCATCTCTAGTTTGCTGAGCAAAAATTCGCTTTTTCACTTCCTTATAATGATCATAAGTTTTCATAAACTCTAAATGTGCCTCACTAATATTAGTTAACACTGCTACATCAGGACGAAACTCATACAAATTCTCTAATTGCTGACAACTAACCTCATCAACAATAATATCTTCTTCCTCTAGTTTATCTAAAAAACTACAAAGTGGATAACCAATATTTCCTGCCAGATGTACCTTTTTCCCCGCCTCTTTTAAAAAACGATAAATCAAAGTAGTAGTTGTCGTTTTTCCATTCGTTCCGGTAATCGCAACAACTTTAATATTTTTGTCTTTTGGTATTAATAAGTAAGCCATTTCTGTTTCGTTAATAACTGGAATATTAAGTTCACGAGCTTTCAAAACACAAAAGTGATCAATCGGTACTCCCGGATTTTTAATAACATAGTGGAAACTGATATCCAATAAATCATCAAAATATGGTCCAAATAAAAATTCAACTCCCAATGCCTCTAATTCTTCAATTTTAGAAGCATCATGTTCTGCTCTTTCTTTAGCATCATGAATTAAAACTTGATTTCCCCTTTGAATCAACACCTTCGCTGCCTCATAACCACTTCTCGCAAATCCTAAAATGAATACTTTTTTATTTTCAAACATCAAAAGAACTCCTTTCTTTATTATTATACTACATCTTAACCATAATTTTTCTAAAATCTATGATAAAATGAGCAAGAAAGAAGTGTTTGTATAAAATAGTTATTAAATGAAAGTAAAAACTTAAAAAAGAAGTTGTATTTATACAACACATTGTTAGTGATATTGGATAGCTTAATGGTGATACTATTCATTATAGTAGGCTATTTAGTAGATAACGCTTTTAAAATTCAAAACTTACAATTAGTAGTGGGACTAGCTATCTTTTGAATCTTATCTATTCTAAAACAAATACTAGCTTCCTACTTTTCCGTAATTGTCTTAGAAGATACTTGTACAAAAATGACAGAAAATATCAAAAGAAGGTGTTATCAAAAATGAAATGTCCGAGACAGAATCTTCTACCAAACCAAACAACAAGAAGAATTAATGACAATAATTACAACAGATAATTTTAGAACTTAGAAAATACTACCATAATCAATACAATAACCAATTTCATTGACTCCTTCGCTTCCTGTTTCTATTTCAACCTAAATCCATATTAGTATTACTAGTAGATACTCCATTGATTCTGTTATCTAATCTTCCCTTCCAAAAAAGAAAACTTTATTCTTTTGTCATTGAGATTAATAGAATTATCCTATATAATGATAATAGAAAGGAGTGTAAGATATGAAAAAATTAAAATTATTTACTTTAGCAATCATAGCTATTCTAGTAATAACTGGATGTGGTTCTGAAAAAAAACTAACATGTACTAATAATAAGGACAGTAATGGATTAAAAATGGATCAAGAAATAGTAATGAAATTTAAAGACAAAAAAGTCAACTACATACAGATGACTATCGATGCCAAAGCTACAAACGATACTATTAAAAACAATTGGGATATGTTCGCAACACAATTAGAGAGCCAATATAAAGAAACCAAAGAAGATGGTATAAATTTAACTGTAAAGAATGATAAAAAAAATTATTCATATAAAATATCATTAGAAGTAGACTTAACCAAAGCTTCAGAGGCTTCATTAAAAAAACACAGTTTAGACAATATTGCTAATAAAAATAGTAGTATAGAAGATGTAAAAAAAGAAGCTGAAAAATCTGGATTTACCTGCAAATAGAAGACAGTTTAGAATGTCTTCTTTTTATTATAATGCATAAGTCTCTAAAAAGAATACATAAGACATATAGTATAGTTATATATAGTAAATCAAATCATTATTCAATATAAAGAGTGATAGAAATAAAACACTACTATTTTTTATAAAGATAGATTTTAAAATAAAAAATAGCTATAAAGAAAAAATACTACAACCATATTTTAATAGAATTATTTTTACATCAACTCAAAATATCAAATCCAAAAATTATCTATTGTCAAGCAAGAAAAACTATGATACAATAAAATCTATTTGCTTGAAAGGAGGAACCTCTCATGAAAATCATTGCTTTAACAGAAACAGAATTTGATAAATTTGCAAGTAATCATAAATATCGTAATTTCTACCAAACTTCAAATTATGCAAAAGTAATGAAAGTAGAAGGATTTGAATCAGCCTACTTAGGATTTTATAATAATAGTAACGATCTAATTGGCGCTTCCTTAATCCTTCATAAAAAAGTATGGTTAAATTACAAAATTGCTTACGCTCCTTTTGGCTTTTTAATCGATTATTCAAATAATGATTTAATAGAAGAAATGACATATAAATTAAAAAAATTATTACTAAAGCAAAGATTCATTTACCTAAAAATTAATCCTTTAATTCACTGCGCAGAACGTAAAAAAAATGGTGATATTATTTCATATAATCCTGAAATCAATGATATTTTGGAAATATTAAAAAGAAACCACTATAGACATCATGGCTTTAATAAATTTTTCGAAAATCAAAAACCACGTTGGACAGCTATCACAAAATTGACAATCAGTAATAATAAAATATATCAGCTATTAAGTAAGCAAGTCAGAAATAAAATCAATAAGGCAAATCGTAATGGTGTTGATATCTATAAAGCTACGCACGAAGACTTAACCATACTATATGAATTCATTAAAAGAAAGCAGAAAAAAAGTATAAATTACTACCAAGCACTACTTGACGCCTTTCAAGAAAAGGCGGAAATTTACTTAGCCTATATAAACCCTGAAAAATATGTCCGCCTGAGCAAAGCATACTACGAACAAGAATTAGAAAAAAATGAAGCATTTAATGACACCCTTCAAGAACGTACAAGAAAAGGACAAGATGTAAGTAAGCTAATCAATACCAAGATGGAATCAGATAAAAAATTAGGTATTTATCAAGCTAGTTTAATGAAAGCAACCACCATCTTTCAAGAACATCCCAAAGGAATCATAATAGGTGGAGCATTAATTATCAAATACACAAATGGAGCCAACCTAATCATTGAAGGATTCGATAAAAACTACCAAGACTATAACCCAAACTATTTATTAAAGTGGGAACTAATAAAAAAATTTAATGATGAAAACTATCAATATTTTAATCTCAATGGAATTGTGGGAGAGTTCAACCAAAAGAACAAATATTCCGGATTAAATGAAATGAAATTAGGATTTAACGCAAGTGCCATAGAGTATATTGGGGAATTTGATTTAATCATTAACAAAACTGTATATAATATCTTACATAGAAATAGAATAATCTAAACAAAATAATTGTCAGATAGTGTGTATAGATATTAAAAATAATAATTATTCAGATAGTCAATGCGTTTGCGTATTGGCTATTTTTGTGATTTTAATAAGTTTTTATCAGTCCTTCCTACTTTTCTATCCTGACTTTTTACCATAAATCTTTTTCGCTCAGTTTTCTGAAGCAATAAAACCCATATATTCCCTCGATTAGCCACTTATCCTTTGGACTAATACCGCCATTAATGCTTTGTTATTCCCTAACACTTCGTCGATACCTAACCGTGTATTGAACTTTCACCAACCGAATATATAGCATGCACGGCACACCATAAAAAAATCCTAGAATTTTCTAGGATTCAACTTTTCTGAATTAAATATCAATTTTACTAACTGATCCAGCACCAACAGTACGTCCACCTTCACGGATAGAGAACTTAGTACCTTGCTCAATAGCAATTGGATGAATCAATTCAACTGTCATGCTAATATTGTCACCTGGCATAACCATTTCAACACCAGCAGGAAGAGTAATAACACCTGTTACATCTGTAGTTCTAAAATAGAACTGAGGACGATAGTTTGCAAAGAATGGAGTATGACGTCCCCCCTCTTCTTTACTAAGAACATAAACTTCAGCTTCGAACTTAGTATGTGGAGTAACTGACCCAGGCTTAGCTAAAACTTGACCACGTTCTACCTGTTCACGAGAAATACCACGTGATAATACACCAGCATTATCTCCAGCTTGAGCATAGTCTAATTGTTTTCTAAACATTTCAATACCAGTAACAACTGTTTTTTGAGTATCTTTAATACCAACGATTTCAACCTCATCATTAAGTTTTAATTCTCCACGTTCAACACGTCCAGTAACAACAGTTCCACGTCCAGTAATTGTAAATACATCTTCAATACTCATTAAGAATGGTTTTTCAGTATCACGTTCTGGAGTTGGAATCCATTCATCAACAGCAGCCATTAATTGTTGAACTGACTCAACATATTTTGGATCTCCCTCAAGAGCTTTTAAGGCAGAACCACGAATAATAGGAGTATCGTCACCTTCAAATCCGTATTCATTTAATAAATCACGAACTTCCATCTCAACTAACTCTAATAATTCTTCGTCATCTACCATATCACATTTGTTTAAGAACACTACCATTCTTGGTACTCCAACTTGACGAGCAAGTAAGATATGTTCACGTGTTTGTGCCATAGGACCATCAGTAGCAGCAATAACTAAGATTGCTCCATCCATTTGAGCTGCACCAGTAATCATGTTCTTTACATAGTCAGCATGTCCAGGACAGTCTACGTGAGCATAATGACGATTTGCAGTCTCATACTCAACGTGAGCAGTATTGATTGTAATACCTCTTTCTCTTTCTTCAGGAGCTTTGTCGATATCAGCGAAATCAACTGCAGATCCTAAAACTTTTGTAATAGCAGCAGTTGTAGTAGTTTTACCATGGTCAACATGACCAATTGTACCTACATTAACATGCGGTTTAGAACGATTAAATTTTTCTTTTGCCATTTTTATTTCCTCCTCTTTAAATTATACATTTAATATTTTATCTAACAATCGAAGTTTTTTCAACTGTTTTGATACTTTTTTTAGTTTCTGACAAAATATATATAACACTTTGCCACTAAAAGTGGCAAAGTTGTTATCCAATTAATTACCGCTTTTTTTGATAATCTCTTCAGCGATATTTCTAGGTACTTCCTCATAATGATCAAATACCATTACGAAGTTTCCACGCCCTTGTGTATTAGAACGTAAACTAGTAGCATATCCAAACATTTCAGAAAGAGGTACCATAGCATCAAGTCTTACTGCATTCCCAACACTTTCTTGACCAAGTGGACGACCACGACGACTAGTAATATCTCCCATAACATTACCAAAGTATTCATCTGGTGTAGTTACTTCAACCTTCATAATCGGTTCAAGAAGAACTGGATTACACTTA
>JAQXIG010000061.1 GCA_029007685.1 bacterium
AATCATAATTACCACTTAATTTCGATTACACAATATGGAGAAACATATTCATTTACAGTAAATCCTGCTTTTCTATATCTATTAGCTAATTCAGCATTAATAGATTCAGAGCAAGAATTATATGAAATAGAATATTGTCCAGCTTTTGCGGTATTTTCAATTTTATTATCAATGATTTGTTCATACTGTTTTAATACTTCTTCATAATCAAACTTCATCATTTTTCTTACTTCTTCTATTGTAATCATATTTATACCTCTTATTCAACTAACTCAAAATATACTTCACAAATTGGACACATTGAAAAATCATGTCCTTCATAGTCTTCTTCATAGATCGGTTCATCGCATTCTGGGCAAATGAAGAATCTTTCTTCTAAATCTACATAAATTCCAAATACATCTTCACAATAACGTGCTGCTTCTTCCCAACTCATTTCATTTCTCCTTTTATATCATTTCTTATTTTCTATATATATTATACCAAAAATTTTTTAAAAAATCAAATAAAAAATACCCTTATAAAAAGGGTATCAAGTATTTGCTAATCCTATAGCTAATATTACTGAAATCATAAAAATTATTGAAAACCAAGCTACTATTGACTCAATTAATGGAGTAATAGTAACTCCAAAAATTCCAAGCAACTTACAAATTCCTAATGCTATTATTCCAAGACCAACATTAAACACTAAAATTAGTAAAGTTATAGATATAAAAACAATAAAAAAATATTTTAAAAACTTTAACACTAATTATACCACCTTTAATACTTTCCAATTTTTTAAAAAAGTTTCTAATGAATTATATGGACACCATTCCGCGCCGGCGGTGTTTTGAATTATTATCTTCCATTCACTTTTAGAGGTATCTGGTACCTCAAGGAAATAAGTTTTATTTTTCTTAAATCCTTGAGAACCATCTTTTCCTATAAATTTTGCTATTATCATATTATAACTTCCATTTTAATAAAAAATCATTAGAAACGCATTTAAAATTGATTTGACCATCATAAGACTTAAATACATATCCTTCTCTTAAAGTATCATAAAGTTGAGATTTTCCAGTGGAAAATTCCATTAATTCTTCAAAAGTATCTGGTAACACATAATCATAAGATACAAATGGCACAAGCGGCAATTCATATTTAGCCATTAATGCTCTCATATCTCTTGGGTTCATATACTTACCATCAACATAAAAATTAAAGATTGCTAGATCTCTTCCTTTTAAATTATACTTATTCTTCTGAATACCTTCACCATAAGTTTCTCCTTGAATAGTAATATGATGCTGAGCGCCGACTTCTTTAAATATTTGTCTCATTTTATTTTCAACATCATATTTAAGAGCCATCTCCCAATAAACATTACCTAATCCAAAATCAGAATAGTAGTTCTGTTTATCTGGGGTAGTTTGTACTACATTACGAGAGCATACCATAAACTTCAATCTACCTTTATCTTTATAAAGGCTAAAAGAAGTTGAAGTACCATCAATTTTTTCACTAACATAGAATTTGGATTTATCATTTAAAACCCAAATCATATTCTGGATTCTCTCAGAGTCGCTTTTTACAATCCACGCCGGCCATTCGCTTTTCTTCTTTTTAGGAATAAAAATTTTAAAAACAATCTTTCTAAACCAAGCATAATGCATCATCTTTTTAAACCAAGGTTTTCTATATAATTTTGGATGTGCGCCGCGTAATCTCATTTCTTTTGATTCTAAAGGTTGTTTAAAATCATTTTCAATTTTTTTAATTCCTAAAATATCAGTTACATCATCATACAGTTCATATTCTTTATTAGGTAGAATAGATAGAGGCATAATTAATCCTTGAGATACTTGACCTCTTAACTTAATAGATTTAACTTTATATTTTCTATCCTGTAAAAATGCAAAACACTCTTTGTCAGAAGGCACTCTAGAGTCAATTTCTATATAAATAACCTTATCACCAACTTTATAGTTATCTGCTTTAGATACTACTACTTGCCAGCCTCCAACTCTTGCTAATTCAATTTTATCTGCGTTAGGAATAGGTTTAATTTCATCAATTACAGTAATATATGCAAGTTTTCTTTCACCATTTT
>JAQXIG010000062.1 GCA_029007685.1 bacterium
CGGTTCATATGGTTGAAACAATCAATAAATTGGCTCGTATCCAAAGGCAATTGACTCAAGAATTCAATCGTGAACCAACGGATGAAGAAATTGCGAAAAAATTGGGAATTACAGTAGAAAAAGTAAGGGAAGTTTATAAAATTAGTCAAGATCCAGTTTCATTGGAAACGCCAATTGGTGAAGAAGAAGATTCTCATTTAGGAGATTTTATTAAGGATGAACGAATGATGTCACCAGAAGAGTATGCTACAGTAGAATTGTTAAAAGAAGAACTTAGTGGAGTATTGTTAACGTTAACTGATCGTGAAGAAAGAGTACTTAGACTTCGTTTTGGACTTGATGATGGACAATGTAGAACTTTAGAAGAGGTTGGACAGATTTTTGGAGTAACGAGAGAAAGAATTCGTCAAATTGAAGCAAAAGCTTTAAGAAAACTAAGACATCCTTCTAGAAGTAGAAAATTAAAAGATTTTTTAACAAATTAGGAGGTCTTTTTTTTATGATATAATAGGTTATGAAAGTAAGGTAGATAGGTATGATTTCCAAAGTGTATAATATTAATCATCGATTGAAAACGATAGCGGAATTAGTAGAAGAAGGTAGTCATGTGATTGATATTGGTTGTGATCATGCATTTTTGGATATTTATTTAGCACAGACTAAACAAAATGTATTTTTGATTGCCTCTGATAATAAGAAAGGTCCATTAGAACATGCCGAAGCAAATATTCGAAAATATCATTTAGAAGATAAAATTAAAGTTAAATTAGGCGATGGGGTGGATCCGATTGAATCAGATACGGATACTATCGTTATTTCTGGGATGGGTGGTCTTAATATTATTGGGATTTTAAAGTATAAGACTAGTTTGTATCATCAAGTGGATACTTTGATTTTATCACCTAACAATGATGTGGAACGAGTTCGAAAAGAAGTTGCTCATCTTGGTTTTTATATTGTTTATGAGGTTTTGGTAGAGGAAAATAAATTTATTTATCCGATTTTAGTATGGAAAAGAGGAAAAAGAAAATACTGTAAGCAAGAGTTGTTATTTGGTCCTATTTTACTGCACAATCAAGATAATCTTTTTTTAAAATATGTGAGACGTGAAAAAGAAATGAAAGAAAAGTTGCTTTCATTACTACCTAAAAAATATTGGATGAGAAAATGGCAATTAAAAAAAGAATTAAAAATTATTTCTAAGATTATTTAATTCTTTTATAAAAAGAAAGTTGGATTACTTGTATTACTAGAACTATTGTTTTGGGATGTAGGTTGTGTACTGGTTCTTATATTTTGGGTTTGACTGTTATTTATTTGATTATTTATGGTAGAGGTGCTTGTTTGACTTGGGGATTCTTTATCCGTATCTTTAACAGCTCCTAATACTCTAAACATCGTTTTTGCATTATTTACAATTGGTCTTACTTGGTAAAAAATGGGAATCGCTTGATTAATGACGTTCAATGTCTTTCCTGTTGATGTTAAAAAATTACTCCAATTGAAACGACTTAATAGTCCTTTTACGCCAAGACCAGTGCCTAGACTTCTACCGAGTCCAGCACTTGCTAGTTGTGATGCACCTTGATAATATGGTTGATAGAGAAAAGGATTATAGTAACTACTATTATACATGATACCACTCCTTTATTATAATATATGTTTTTTGAAAAAAAAGTTTAAAAAAATATTTGGTTTATGATATACTTGATATATTAAAAAGAATAGAGTAGGAGTGGTTTGATTATGAATATATTTGTCGCCGTTTATCATGTACTTCAAGATATTGTTTGTTTTCCAATTACTATTTTTCGTAAGATAAAGCAAAAACATTTCAAGAAACAGAATCAAGAGGAAGATGTACAAAGACAATTGATGCAGGAAACAGTTCAAAATTCTACTTCTTTTGCAGGTGATAATGCGGAAGCAATTCTTGCTGATGTCAATTCTAATGATAAAGTAGATAAATCTAATCTATTAACTTTTAATTATATTGTGAAAAATGATTATGGGCAAGAAATTAAAAGTTCTTTTGATGCCAAGAGTGCGAGTGAAGTAGAAGCCTTCTTAGTAAATGAAGGATATCAAGTTGTGAAGATAGAACTTAAGAAAAAAAGTTTTCTAGATGCTGATATTCGTTTGTTTGGTTCTAAAATGAAAGCAGGGGAACTTAGTTTTAGTTTGACACAATTATCTACTTATATTAAGGCGGGAATTCCTTTGATTGATTCCGTGCGCATTTTAGCAAAACAATCTACTAAGCCTGCCAAAAGGAAAATATATGAAAAAGTAGTGTTTGATTTGGTAGCAGGAGAAAATTTTAGTAAAGCTCTGGAAAATCAGAAAGACGTTTTTCCTAGATTATTGATCAATATGGTAAAGGCATCCGAATTAACCGGAGATTTGACTGCTACTTTGGATGAGATGAGTGACTATTATACATCGATTGAGGAGACGAAAAAACAAATGATATCGGCATTGACTTATCCATGTATTGTGTTAGTGTTGGCGATTGTAGTGATTGCATTTTGTTTGATCTGGGTTGTTCCTAATTTTATTGATATGTTTTCCGATGTGGAATCCGAGCTTCCATTAATTACACAAATTACGGTTTCAGCTAGTAATTTTATGTCTAATAATTATTTAATGATTTTGGCAATTGTGGTAGTGATTACGGTTGTTTATATGATTGCTTTTCGTAATATTAAATCATTTCGTAAAGCTATGCAAACGTTTTTTATGAAGTTTCCTGTTATTGGAAAGATTATTATTTATAATGAAGTTACGATGTTCACGAAAACATTTGCACAATTATTAAATCATAGTGTTCATATTACGGATAGTATGGCGATTCTTTCTAAAATATCTAATAATGAAATTTATAAAGAGATTATTGCGAATACTTTAAATACGCTTAGTAAAGGTGGCAAGATATCAGAATCTTTTCGTGGGCAATGGGCGTTTCCTGTTGTTGCTTATGAAATGTTAGTTACGGGTGAATCTACGGGACAGTTAGGTGTTATGATGGATAAAGTAGCTGCTCACTTCAATAATTTACATAAAACGGCGGTTACTCAGGTTAAGAGTTTGATTGAGCCAATCACGATTTGTTTTTTAGCAGTAGCAGTTGGTTTTATTCTATTGTCTATCATCATTCCAATGTTTGATTTATATAATGCAGTAGGTGGAATGTAATTTAGGGGTGGTAATATGACCTATATAGAAATAGGATATTATATGATGTTTTTTATAATAGGAGCAATTTTTGGCTCTTTCTATCATGTGGTTGGGTATCGCCTTCCAAAGAATGAATCACTACTTAAACCAAGATTTTCTTATTGCGCTAATTGCAGGCAAAGATTAAAGTGGTATGAATTAATTCCACTTTTGTCTTTTGTGTTACAGGGAGGGAAGTGTCGTTATTGTCGGCAACCGATATCCACTTTTTATCCGGCGATTGAGTTCATTACTGGCATTTTATTTGTAGTTTCTTTTTATTCTTTTGGATTTAGTTATCAGCTAGTGATTGCACTTGTGTTAGTATCATTGTTTAGTATCGTTATTGTGAGTGATCTTTATTATTTGATGATTCCGGATGAGGTAACGTTGGCTTCTATTTTGGTGATTGCGATGGCGATCTTCTTTGGTCAAGGATATGAAATGGGGCTAAGAGCATTAGGAAGTGGAGTTCTTTTGTTTGGTGTTATGTATTTGATTATGCTTCTTGGAGATTTTATCCTAAAAAAGGAGAGTCTAGGCGGAGCTGATATTAAACTAATGTTTGTGGCAGGATTAGTATTGGATCCTGTTTTAGGGGTGGGAGTTATCTTTTTATCTAGTGTGATAGCGTTACCCATTTCCTTGATTATCTATTTAGTGGATCGAGAAAATGTGATTCCCTTTGGTCCTTTTATTGTGGCTTCTATTTTGATTTTATTCTTACTCAAAATTGATGTAACTACTTTTTTTAATTTGTTTTTACTTTGATTTTGATTCACAATTTGTGAATTTTTCTTTTCTTTTTTTGAAAAAAGATTTATAATATG
>JAQXIG010000063.1 GCA_029007685.1 bacterium
AAAAAATTTAAACTTGACCAAGCTTATTATCCTGATCAAGTTTATATAAAAAATTCTTTTCGTTATCCTTTGACAGAAGAGGAGAAAGATCAGATTAAAGTAGAAGTAAAGCTAACAAAACTAAAACAATATCGGAATAATGATCAGGTTGGCCTTGTTGTTGTCAAACTTGGGGATCAGGAAATTCATAGTCAAAAGGTTTATGTTCGAGTAGGAAATGAAAAAAAGAAGAATATTTTCAGTAGGATTTGGACGTGGTTATGTGATTAATAAGATCTGGGGAAGTTTTATTGTTGTTGGAATAGTTTATGCTTTTGCGGTAGGAAATGTTGAAGTAATTAATAATGAGATCATTGATTCAGGAAATACTAGCTTAGAACTTTTTTTTAGTATGCTTCCGATGATGATTTTGTGGAGTGGCATTATGAATATTGCGAAAAAGGCAGGAATTTTAGATTTTTTAGCTAGGTGTATGAAACCCATTTTTAGAGTTATTTTTCCAGACTTAAAAAAGGATGATCCTGCTTTGGGATATATTGCTTCTAATTTAACGATTAACATGCTAGGAATTCATAATGCCTCTACTCCGTTTGGGTTGAAGGCAATGAAGTGTTTGCAAGAGAAAAATCGTAATAAGAAAGTAGCTACCCGTAGCATGATTACTTTTTTGGTTTTGAATACTAGTGGAGTTACAGTGATTGCGACAGATATCATTGCGATTCGTAGTAGCATGGGAAGTGTAAATCCTACTGATTTGGTAATGGTTACGATTATCGCGACAATGATCAATACAACATTAGCACTTTTGATGGATCGTTTTTTATGGAAGGTGAGTAAAAAAGTATGATGTTTACAAAATTAAGCAATTATTTTATTCCTATTATAGTATTTACAATTATTGTAGTAGCTTTTCGAAAGAAAGTAAAAATTTTTGATGAATTTATCGAAGGTGCTGAGGAAGGATTAAAAATGGCAATTGGGATTTTTCCTTATTTAATTGCGATGATTTTTGGGATTAATATTTTGTTGAAGAGTGGTATTTTAGATCAAGTTTTTCTTTTGTTTCGTTCTTTTTTTGATTTAATTCAAATTCCAGTTGAAATTTTACCCATGGCATTTATTCGTCCTATTTCAGGAAATGCCTCTTTTGCAGTAATGATCGATATTTTTAAAAACTATGGAGTAGACTCTTATCTGGGAAGAATTGCCGCTGTGATGCAGGGAGCTACGGATACTACTATTTATGTGATATCCCTTTATTTTGGTAGTATTGGAATTCAAAATATTCGTTATGCTTTAAAAGCTGGGTTATTTGCTGACTTCGTGACCTTAATTATTAGTGTTTTATTAATTACTATTTTTTTCTAATGGATAGTAAAATAGTAGACTCTCTTTTTTGTTTTTTAATACTTTGTACCTTTAGGAGGTTATGTGAGTGTTTGTAACATTTTATGAATGACTTGATATTTATGATTTTATGTGGTATTTATACTAAATGATAAATGATTCTGATAAAATAATATGATAGAAATGATACTGACCAAAAATGTCAAAACTCCAATAAGTGGGGTTAGTGTTTGAAATATGATTGAAAAGATGGTATAATAGGACAAAGTTTTACAAACTTATCAAAATATCAAGATGAAAAGAGTTAGAAAAAACTAGGTAAGAGGTGATATGAATGGAACGTCTTCAAAAAGTAATTGCGAATTGTGGTTTTTGTTCTCGGAGAAAAGCTGAGGAACTTATTGTAGAAGGAAGAGTCATCGTGGATGGAGATGTTGTTGTTAAACTTGGAACGATGGTAAGCAATAAGAGTGTTATTGAGATTGATGGTATTCGTTTGGAACCTGAGACGAAAGTTTATTATTTATTTAATAAGCCAAGAGGTATCGTAACTACTACTAAAGATGATAAAGGTAGAAAAAGTGTAGTAGATTTTATTACCACTGAGCACAGAATTTATCCTGTTGGACGATTGGATTATGATACAACAGGTTTGCTGATTTTAACTAATGATGGAGAATTCTCTAATTTAATGATGCATCCTAAAAATAAAATTGAAAAAGTGTATGTGGCTAAAGTGAATGGTATTGTTAAGGGAGAGGATGTTGCGAGATTAAAGGCAGGTGTTGAAATTGAAAAAGGAATTGTGGTAAAAGCTAGTAGAGTTAAATTGCGAAAAGTAAATCAAGAGCGAAAGAATAGCTTAATAGAAATTACTATTTATGATGGCAAAAATCATCAGGTAAAAAAAATGTTTCAATCTTTAGGGTTGCAAGTTGATAAGTTAAAGCGAGAAAGAATTGGTTTTTTAACTCTGGGAAATTTACAGTCTGGTGAATATCGTGAACTTACTAAAAAAGAAGTTCATCAATTGTATGCTTTGGCTAATCGAGTACATCATAGATGAACAAAACAGAGTATTGATGTTTATACTCTGTTTTGTTATTTATTCTTCTATTTCAATTGCACTTACAGGGCATCCTTCTGCAGCATCTTTGGTGTTTTCGATTTCTTCTTCTGGAATGGACCCGTTATTAGCGCCATCTCTAATTTCTACTTTTGTTTCGGCGAGACCATCTTCTCCTATTTCAAAAATATGATCTGCAATTACTGTACATGCACCACAACCAATGCAGACATCTTTTTTTACATATGCTTTCATACTTTCCTCCTTTCATTAAATTATATATGATTTTTTTGAAAATCACAATTATTATTATGTTTTAGATGCAAATTCTTTTCAATTTTTTTGGTTTGTGTTATGATTATATTTAAGAATATGGGGTGATATAATGTCTAGTAGGATGAAGAAGTATAATTCTGTGGATCAATCTACTTCTAGACGGCGTTTAGAAAAAAATAGATCATTGTATGATAATTTGTATACAAAGGCTAGTTATACAGAATTTTCGGATCTTGATCATAATAATGTCATTGATTTAAGTGATATTGATGAAAATACTATTTCAAATAGGTCAGAATATCACCGTATCAAAGGTGCTACTGGTCTGATTTCCAAAGAAAAATTAGATTATGAATCAGATCCTTTACGTAGTTATTCTTTTTTTGAAGATGATCGAGATTATGATATTAATTCTGTTTTAGAAAAGGCTAAATTGAATCGTAGTGATATTGATGAATTGGAGAAAAAAAGAAAGCTTCGTACAAGCGAATATAATATCTTAGAAGATTTGACGGATGAAAAATTAAAAAAATATCAGGATCAAAAAAAAGAGGTATTATCTAAAGAAGATGAGGAAGAATTGGAGGAATTAATTCATACTATCACATCTAATACAATGAGAGCTGAATTGGATCAACAATTGTTAGCCGATTTATTGCCTAGTGAACTAGATGAAACCCTTGTAGATGTAAAGTTAGATGAGAGTGATTCAGATCATTTTAATGAAACTAATGTCAAGTTAGATCAATCTTTTTTTACTAAGTCTATTGAGTTATCAGATGAGGATTTGACTTCTATAGAAGAATCACCTGATGAAACTTTCGTTATAGAAGAAAAGGTAAGCTTGTTTAAAAAAGTTCTTTTGGCTGTGATTATTATTATAGTGATTATTTTTTTGTGCTTTGTTACCTATCATTTGTTGTTTGTTGTTTATAAATTGATGTTAGATAGTTAGAGTTTGTTTTTTTAAGGTTTAGGATAAGTTGAATACATTATTTGTATCTTTTTCTTTTTATTGAGTTCAGTTTAATTGATTTGATATTATTTTGATTTCAAAAGATTAAAAAGTCTCTTGGGGTTCTGAGTTTCATAGCTAATTTGTGAAAGTAGGGTATCTACTTTTTTTTACTTTCATATATTTTAATGTGAAAGTAGGAATTTTATGAAAAGGAAAATTCGTTTAAAAAGAAGGAAAAAAAGTCGTTTAAAAAAGAAAGATATTTTCTTTTTTATATTAATATTTTTGATTATTTTTGTATATGGTTTTATTAGGATTGTTAGTCATCATGTTACTCCTATTTTACTAGAAACAGCTGAATTTGAGATTAATAAGTTTTCAACTATTATGATTAACAAAGCTATTTCTCAAGTCTTAGAAGATAAAATTAATACAGAAGAAATTTTTAATACAGTTAAAAGTAGTGACGGTACTATTCAAACAATCGATTTTAATCCCATCGTAGTGAATCAAATCTTAAATGTTGCGACTACTGTTGTTCAAAATAACTTAAAATTATTGGAAGAAGGAAATTTGGATGCGATCGGTATTTATGATATGGATTTACCAGAGGATCGTATTGAAAACTTAGAAAAGGGAATAATTACCAAAATTCCGATTGGTGTTCTTTCTAAAAATACACTTTTAAATAATTTGGGACCTAAAATTCCAATTCGAATACATTATATTGGGGATGTAAATAGTAATATCACCACTAAGATTACTCAATATGGCATAAACAATGCGATGGTAGAAGTTGGAGTTCATTTGGAAATGACTGCTCAAATTATTTTGCCTTTTGTCACAGAAAAGAAAGTTTTAGAATGCAATATTCCTCTTGCCATTAAGATTATTCAAGGAACTGTACCTGAATATTATGGGAATGGATTAACAAGAGACTCATCATTATATTCAATACCTGTAAAATAATGTTTTATTGATTTACAATCAGAAATGATCTATAATATTTGCTATAGAATAGGTGAAGATATGATAAATAAAAAATTTTGTTTTGGTAATTGTGAATATGAAGTGGTGCGTGATTATAAAGAGGCTTTTAAAGAAAATGTAGTCTTAGAAAAAATTACGGATTATTTTGAACCTTTTGATTATATTTTAGGAGACTATTCTTATGATGTTTTAAGATTAAAAGGCTTTTATGACTCTACTAAAGAAGAATGTCGTCAAATGAATGATATTTCCTCTTTAGATTATTATATTGAGAATTACTGTGCTTATCAATGTCGGTATTTTTTACTAAAAAAAATAAAAAGTCTTAAAAATAGTTGAATTATAGTAAATTTGTGATAAAATTAGATTATAGATAATAAGGAGGGTATGATTATGGCTAAAAAAAGTTTATCGATTATTTTGGAAGATGGTTCCATTGATAATGTAGAATTGTTATTTGCTTTTGAATTTAATGATACAAAAAGAGAGTATGCAGTATATACAAGAAATGAAACGGATGATAATGGGAATATTACTATTTATGTTTCTTCTGTAATCAGAGAAGGAGAAAATGTAAAACTAGGTGGTATTTCAACTGATGAAGAGTGGACACGTATTAAAGATGTTTTAAGGGAACTTTCAAAGAAACAATAGAAGGAAGGGATATTTATGACAATGATGAATTTGGCAGACGTATTGGTAACTACTGATCATTTGATTGGTGAGCAGGTATCTGGGAATGGCGAATATAATCGAATAAAATTACGTCCAGAAAGTTTTCAAACTGTGTGTAGCAGTATTGAGAATTACGTTGCTCGTGATGAACAAACTTCTAATGTTAGTAGCTTAGTGTCTAATATTGAGAATAATAATTTGGATATTCGTTTATATGATGGAATTCTGGATTCTAAGATGAACGTTTTAAATTCTGTATTTGATATAAGTGGTTCGCTTGCAAAACCATTAAATTTAAAACAAGATAAATTAGATGTTATAGTTCATAGAGTAAATGAAAATGCTTTGAAAGGAATTTCCCTTATTGATCAAATTGATGAAGTGCAAGAAGAACCTATTGAATTTATGGGGGGAAATTTAGATTTTTCGGATAATCATAGTGAGATGGAATCTATTAAATTGGATGAAGTTTATGAAACTATTAATCGTGAAACTCAAGTTACTTTGGCTGTAAAAAAAGAAGCAGAAAAGGCGCAAACCGATCTGGTTACAGCGGAACAACAGATTAAAGAAGAAGTAGAACAGTCTAATCATAGATTGCAAGAAAAAAGTACAGAGCACGCTGCAATACAGGCTAAGAAGGAAGAAGCTTTAAAAAGAAGAGATAAAATTGATAGTGATATAGTCAAAGCCTTCACAGAACAGAAAAAAATATTAAATCAGGCTAAACAAAGTTATACTCAAATTATTGAGGATGTTAGACAGAAAGAAAATCGTTTACGTGAAGAAGCAAGAATGCAGACAGAAGAAAATGAGTCTAAAATAGTTCAGTTTCAGCAAAGTATTGATCGTGATAATTCTGATATTACTATGATAGAAGAAGAAAATGCGAGAAAAGAAGCAATTTTAGCAGCACTTTCTGGTCCTTTAGAATTGGGAATTGTATCTCCAGTGGTTGATAATTCCATAGAATCTGATACTTCTTTTCAAACTTACAAAAAAATTACTTAGTATGATTTTATGATCAGTTCTTAAATTTTTAGGGTGCTAGGATAATCCTAGCACTTTTCAATTTTAGTCATAAAAATAAAATGTTTGATTTCTAAAAAAGAAAAAGATGCTGATGATTCACAAACAGTCCCTTAGTCCGTAAGAACTTATTTATCGTAAATAAACACTAATTTTTTTAGTGCTTACTTCATATGTTTTAATGGGTGAATGTTCTATGAAAGATTTTATTAACTATTATTATCAATTTAATATTACAGATCTTCACCTGTGTCATGGAAAATATTTTTTTTTATATAATGGTAATCACTATATGTTTAAAGTTTGTGAATATGCTAATGATATTGAAGAAATTTTTCTTTTATCAGAATATATAAATCATGACAACAAGTTTTATCATCATTTAGTTCATAATAAAAATAATTCACTGATTACTATGATTGATCATAAACCATTTGTTTTATTAAAATTAAGCAATATTATGAATGCTAGTATATCTTTGTTTGATATCAAGGTTAATGATTTTGTACCATCTCGAGAAAGATTTCAACGATTGAATCATTTTCATTGGGTTTTGTTTTGGGAGAAAAAGGTTGATTATTTTGAAATGCAGATCATGAGTCGACAAGCAGATTTCTATACTATTTTACCTATGTTTCATTACTTTGTAGGAATGGCAGAAAATGCAATTCAGTACTTGAAAACAGTATTAGGGAATAAAAGATTAGATAGATTGGAAAATCTAGTTGTATCACATAGAAGATTCACAAAAAATATGACTTTAGTTGATTTTTATGATCCGACTAATTTGATTATTGATCATAGAGCTCGTGATATTACAGAATTCTTGAAGTATTCTTTTTTTTCTACTCCTTATGATTTGAAAACCATACATGACTATTTTGAAATAATTTCTTTGTCGGATTTTGAAGCCCATTTGGTTTTTGCAAGATTGTTATTTCCTACCTTTTATTTCGATGCTTTGGAGTTTAGTTTAAGGTCTGGCAGTTTTTCTGAATTATATGTTTTTGAGAGTAAGATCGATGATTACCAATTTTTTATCAACGAAATATATAACTATTTAAGCAAAAAAATTTTAATTCAACCAATTAATTGGATTATAAAAAAAATGTAAATTATTCATTTACATTTCTGACCTCTATTACTTCTGGAATCTCATTTATGATTGCAGTTTCTATATTTTCTTTTAGTGTTATTTGTCTCATTGGGCAGTTTGCACAATGACCTAATAATTTGATGTAAACTATTCCATCTTCATATTTAACATATTCTAGATCTCCACCATCATCGATTAGATATGGTTTGATTTTATCTAAAATCTCTACAACTCTTTTTTCTATTTCTTTCATTTTATCACCATTTTTATTATATGACATTAATAATATTAATTCAATAATAAAATGTTTGGGCTGTAGGATAAACACATGAGTTTTTGGGACTTATGTGTTTTGTTGTTTCGTTTTATCAATCTTGACAATTAAAAATATTTCTTATTTCATTTCTGAAATAAAAAGTTGTATTCAAGTCGGATTCGTTCTAGTCATATTTAAACATTTTTTAATATGTTTGCATAAATTTTAGTATGGCTAACATTGTTTTTTATTGTTGTTATAAATTTTTTGTTCCATTTTTATCAAACACTTTATGATTATCTTTAAAAAAAATATATATCTAATAGTACGGTGCACGTATAAAATATTTCCAACTTCCATTTTGATTCTACGGTTTTTGAAAATAACTCTATATTATTTAAAAAACTAATAATGTAATATCGATTCTTAATCATATTTCTAGCTCGGACTAACGATTTTAACCTAAGCTATTTCTTTCTTTCATGGCCAATGACTCTATTTATGACCACTCATTACATCTGGATAAAACTGCAGATAAAGTAATGAATATGATATATTCAAATTTATGTTTAATATTAGAATGATATCTAGTATCGTTTTACTATATAACATCATTTATTTCTTCATTTGTCAATTTATCAAAATTAATATTTATCTCATTAAGTATTTTAATTATTTCCATTAATTTACTGCACTTTTTGTTCATCTCTGACTATCTTTTTCTATTATACATCAAAAAAACGTAAGTATCAAAAACTTATACGCTTATATAGGTGATTACTATGATAGTGTAACTTCCTATTAGAGTATACACAAGAAGATTGAAATTATAACTTCTGAATAAGGAAAAATCTCATTCATTTTCGCTATATTTGCATTCTGTAGTGTCATAAGATTTACAATATAGATGACGAATACTCAAGAGTATACATAATGGCAATAACGTTATTTGAAAATCATTTTTATTCACGAGTTCCAGTAATAATTCAAGTACTAGTATCGTTTCATATACTAATTTCTTTATTTTCTCAAAATCATAGATCACTAAATTCATTAGAAAATTTAATCCATTGATTTTCTGAATTGTAATAAGCACAAAAGTTTTTCTTTATGGACTTGTTTGAAAAGAAATTATTCATCAACCATCGCATATAATTTCTTGCTAATAACTTTAATAGTTTCGTAAGAAACAGTCGACAGTTCCCATCTTTTGATCACTCCATAGATTGTTTGATAAAGTACTGTATTTATTTTAAAACATTTTAAGATATTAAGTAGAGAAGTATGAATAGCTAGAGGGCAAGAGAAGATTTGGTTAGCATTTGTTCTAAGAGTATTATGAATGAATAGGAATGTGATAATAAGATCATATCCTTGATAATGAGATAATTCGGGCACTTTATCGACATAAAGAAATTTTCTTTATAGTAATTTCTATAAAAAGTAATAGAGTAATAGAAAACTGTTTACCTATTATTTTGGCAATATCAGAAAGCCTCCTTTTAACAATTTGAAATAATTTATTTTAAAAATCCAGAATGACTTTAATATATTTATTATAGTTAAGGAAAAAATGACAAGTATAGAGAAAATCTTTGATAGTTTTCTCTAATTATTGATTTATACTTAAAACTGCTAATTTTCTTGTTTCATTATTAAACTTTGTGTTATATTAAACATTCGAGAACTGCCTTTACTATGATTTTGCTATAGTAGTTTTAACATAAATCTCTCTTTTTGTATTATTATCTGATAAAGATTGCACTATCGATTCCATAAGATTGCACTATCGATTCCATAGACTTGTTGCGTTATTTTTGCTTTTTTGATATAATGATGCAAGAAGGCGATAGTATGTTTAAATATGAAAAAGGTAAAATTGTGAGCGGTTGTGTTACTGGTGTTGAAAATTATGGTGTATTTGTTGGCTTAGATGAGTTCTATTGTGGGTTGATACATATTTCGGAAATTTCAAATACATTCGTCAAAGATATTAATGATTATGTCAGTGTCGGAGAAACTATTAGGGTTAAGGTTGTGGATGTTGATGAGGAAAATTATCATATCAAGCTAAGTATTAAGGATATTAATTACCGTGTTAACTACCGAAATCGTTCTCCCATTATTGAGGTTGGCTCTGGTTTTGATCCACTAAAAAAACAATTAAGAGTGTGGATGAATCAAAAAAAAGATAAAAAGTAAAAAAAAAAACTTTATTAGTATTGACAAATTATTTTACTATATGTTATATTTAGTAATGTCAAATCATTGAATTGATTTGGGCGATTAGCTCAGTTGGTTAGAGCACTTGCCTTACAAGCAAGGGGTCATAGGTTCGAGTCCTATATCGCCCACCATTTGCCGAAATAGCTCAATTGGTAGAGCAATTGATTTGTAATCAATAGGTTACGGGTTCGATTCCTGTTTTCGGCACCATTTTTTTGGAGAGATAGCGAAGTGGCTAAACGCGACAGACTGTAAATCTGTTCCTTCGGGTTCGATGGTTCGAATCCATCTCTCTCCACCACGTTATTGCCTCGTAGCCAAGTGGTAAGGCACGAGACTTTGACTCTCGCATGCGCTAGTTCGAATCTAGCCGAGGCAACCAATCATTTATGTC
>JAQXIG010000064.1 GCA_029007685.1 bacterium
AAATCTTTTCTCATGTTTTCCTCCTTTAAAATATTCTATGATAAATAAATATTTTTAGACATTATAAACATATTAATAAAGGAGGATTAACCTGAAAATACATTCGTTTTCATAACGATATCTGCCTTGAATCCAGTGAAAGGAATGAAACTTAGCATGAAATTAAAAAAAATGATTTGGAATAAGAGTATCATTATTTGTTTAGCTTGTTTTATGATAATCAGTATTTTTACCATTCATAGTGCTCAACTTTATCTATCAAAAAATTTAGGAAATCTCGCCTTGAAACAGTTAATTTGGTATTTAATAGGTACTATCATTATTATGGTTACTATTCAAGTAACCAATCAAAAAATTTATCAAAATAGCAAACATTTATACTTTTTAGGCAATATACTACTATTTGGATTACTATTATTTGCTCCACCTATCAATAATAGTAAATGTTGGTTTATCATACCTGGAATTGGCTCTTTTCAACCAAGCGAATTTATGAAAATTTTTTTAATTTTAATCATCAGTACAGTTGTTAGTAAAGAAATAGAAAATAAAAAAAGTCTTACTTGGAAAGAAGAACTACTCCTGTTAGTAAAAGTTGGTTTTCTGTTTCTAATTCCTGCTATTTTAACTTTTTTGGAACCTGATACAGGCGTTGTAATTATTTATTTTATTGTCACGATCGCCATCTTATTCACGAGCACAATTAGAAAAAAATGGTTTCTGATTGCGCTATCGATTATTTTATTACTTGGATGTAGTTTTTTATATTTATATTTTTTCAATCAAGAAGTATTTGTAAATATATTTGGTACCGACTTATTTTACCGAATCGATAGACTTCTAGATTGGAAAAATGGAACAGGTATGCAACTAGAAAATTCCCTAACTGCTATAGGATCATCTGGAATATTTGGTCATGGCTTTAAACAAACACCCATCTATTTTCCAGAATCAGGTACCGATTTCATTTTTGCCGTATATGCTTCAAATTTCGGATTAATAGGCTCTATTTTAATCGTTATCTTGATTGCCTATTTTGATCTAACACTAATAAAAATAGCAAAAAATGCTAGAGAAAATACCGATAAGTTCGTACTAATAGGAATTACCTGTATGCTAGTATTTCAACAATTTCAAAATATTGCGATGACATTAGGTGTACTACCAATTACTGGTATCACCTTACCATTTATCAGTTATGGTGGCTCTTCATTATTATCTTATATGTTTGTTATGGGAATTGTTTTAAATATCTACTATGATCAAAAAAAGACCATTAATTGAGTGGTCCTTTATCATTTCATAATAGTCTGATATACTTCCTTTAATTGTTTTCCAATATTTTTTTGATCTCTTTCTTCTGCGATTGAATAGGCATTTTTTGCTACACTCTTTCGTTTTCCATTTAAGAAATCTTTGATCTTTAATTCAAACTCATCAACATCCTTAGCTTTATAAACATTTTTGCCATCTTCCAACCAATCTTCAAAGATAGGAATATCACGAACAATCGCATCTGTACCACAAGCAATAGCTTCAATGATAGGAATTCCTTCCGTCTCTTCTAAAGTTGGGAATAGATATAAATCACATCCATTTAAAGCAGCTCGAATCATATCTCTTTCTACATATCCAGCAAAAGTTAGATTATTTAATTTTGTGTTTACTGCTTTTTTAACTGGAGAAGTTGCAGCAACAAGTGGACTATATCCAAACCATATAAACTGATATTCTGGCATTCTCTTTGCTAGTTCTACAAAATCTACGATTCCTTTTCTTTCAATATAAAGCCCAATTCCAATAATCACTTTATCATCTTCACTATAACCATATTTCGTGCGAAATTCTTCACCGTATTTTTTATCTTTTTTAAAAAAATCTAACTCTACTCCATTAGAAATTGCATAAATCTTTTTATTCTCCAATCCTTTATACTCCTGCAATAATCGTTTAGAATACAAGGTGGGAGTCACAATGACATCTCCTAGCGAATAACACTTGATCAACCACCATTTAATAAATTTTGATGTCTGCTTAGCCAAAATAAAACCGTTTCGATAATCCTCTTCTGTAGAATGGGCATGATATACAATTTTCTTTCCCTTTCTTTTTGCTTTTTTAGCTACAAAATAAGATTTTAAAAACCAAGTGTTAATATGTAAGATATCATAATCATCATGAGGATTTAATGTGTAATTAATTTTCTCATTTTCCAAGGCTTTCATCTGATGAGAAATTGCTTTACCAAGTCCACTTTTTCCTATGGTTTTTAACCCTTCCGCATAAAGTAATACCTTCATAAAATACCTCTTTTCCACTATCATCATATCACAATATCAATAGTTTATCTATAATTTATTTTGAATATTCGGCCATTCTTTACATTTGCCAAATTAATCTCTTCTCAAAGAAAAAAAGCACTATTTTGCTTTCTTCAGTTCAAAAACAACATCCGTTTGTTTCGCTACATTATTAGAATGTGTAACGATAATCACACACTTTTTTTCCTTATGAGCAAGATCTATCAAAATTTTCACAATCTCCTCTTCGGTCTCTTTATCTAAATTTCCAGTTGGTTCATCTGCTAAAATAATTTCTGCATCATAAGATAAACTTCTCGCAATTGCTACTCTTTGCTGTTCTCCACCGGACAATTTCAATACTCTCCGATTTCCTTTTTCTTCATCTAGTCCAACTTTATTTAATAATTCCAAGGCTTTTTTTCGTTTATCATTAACTTTTACTTTACTAATATCCATCGATAACACGATATTTTCAATAGCTGTTAAATGTGGAAGTAAATTGAAAGATTGAAAAACAATTCCTACGTTTGTATTACGATAATGGTCTAAATCAATGTGATTCACCTCTTGATCATGAAAAGTAATACTGCCCTCTTTATAACGTTCAAGACCAGAGATCAAAGATAGTAAAGTCGTCTTTCCACTGCCACTTCGACCTTTAATGGAATACATTTTTCCTTTTTCAAAAGTATAAGAAACATCTTTTAAAACATATTGATTTCCATCACTATACATATAGGATACATTTTTTACTGTTAATACACACATATTATGACCTCTCTTTCAAAATTGTAATTGGTGAGAATCTAGAGATACTAATCATACTAGCAATACTACTAACCAGAGTAAGTATCAAGCTAATTCCAAGTAATTGCAGTAACACTGTCATATCAACAGTAGCATGGATGGAGGATACTTGTTCCACCTTGACAACACCACTCATTTTATCAAATCCTCTACCACCACTATTATTGGACATATCTAGTCTACCAAAATTCTCTTCAATATTTTTTACCTGTTCATTAGCAGAATTAATCTCACTTTCTAATAAACTATTAGCCGTAGGTACACTTAAAATAGACCCTAAGCACGCACCAAGTAAAAGTGCCACAATTGCTACGATCAAAAGCTCTAATACAAACTGTGATATCACTAAGCTTTTCTTCATTCCAATCATCCTTAGAACTCCAATCTCATACTTTCTTTCTCTAACATTAATCATATTTAAAACAAATAATACAATTCCACCAATGATCAATGTTAAAAACAGAAAAGTTATCGCAAAGTTTGAAATATTAGAAACAGATTCCGTTTCACTCGTGATAGTATCTACATTAGTAGTAATTTGATAATATTCACTTAATCCTTTTTTGGTTACTTCTTCCCTAAAAGAATCAACCACATCTTTGCTGATTAGTATAAAACGGGGATTAACATTAACTCTCAAATTCTCATCTTTTTCTAAAATATGATTCATTACTATTGTATTCGTAATAATTGTATTAACACTTTTAGAATATATAGCTTGCATATCACTACTAGATTCCTCTGAATTATCATCATATATTCCCGAAACTTCTAATTGATAAGTAATCTCTTCATTATCAGGATCCACTAAGATAATCTTATCACCTACACTAATGTCATTCAAAGAAGCAAGTTCACTATTGATAATACAGGTGTCACTAGTAAAATCTTCCCTCACTTCACCTTCCTTAATGGTATAGTTACCACTAATAAAATCACTCATCGATTCATAAGAACTGTAGCCAATAACCGTAAAGTCTCCACTATCCATTCTCTCATTACGGATACCACCACCTTTACCAATTATATTCATATCCAAACCATTATTACTATTCATTTCTTCGGATGCTCTTTCCAGAGTGGAAGAATTAAGAGAAATACTAAAAGTATAATAATAATTAGAAACATACTTACTATCTCCATACTCTTCAATTTCTTCTTT
>JAQXIG010000065.1 GCA_029007685.1 bacterium
TTTGATCAAAGTGATCCTAGTTCGAAGAATTTTTACGAATCTAATCATATGGTTATTCATTATCCAACAGTAAACCAGAAAGAAGTATTCATGCCAGAATTAAATTTTGCTGATTATTACCAAGTAGAGGTGAATGATGATCGTTTTTCGCTTCCTGATGTTGAGATGAAAGACCAGAATAGTAATTCCTTGGCGATGGTTGTTGAGTATTATTTTAAAGGGATGTATCAACTTCAATATACCAGGGTTTCTGATTTTAGATTAGATCAAGTAGGAAGTTATCGTATTCGTTATATAGTTACGAATCTTATGGGAAAAACCATGATGAAAGAAATTGTAGTCGATATTATCGATCAAACGAAACCCGTTATTGAAGGTTATATTGAAGAATATAATTCTATTACCAATGTTACGAATTATCAACCTGTTGCTAGTCACTCTACCATTAATCAAGCTATAAAAATTGTACTTAATGATAATGATGGTATTATGTATGCAGAGTATTATAAGGCATTATATGAAGTGGTGGATGGCAATACGACCCTTGAGAAAGAATCGATGATGAATGTGATCGATATTAATTTAGAAAAAGACTTTTACTTATATGAAGATGGAGAGTATCATATTCGAGCTTATGATAATAGTGGAAATTATCAAGAGTATACTATCATAATTGATCGTACGAGCCCTATTGTTTCTGTTACTTATGAACAAGTGAACTTAAATCAAGTGTTAGTTACTATTATCACAGATGAAGAGGTAGTGCCGATCCAAGATTTTATCGCCAATTCAGAAAATCAGATGTTTACTAAACTTTATGATTACAATGTAATGGAGACAGTTGTCATTAATGATTTGGCTGGTAATCAAGTTGAGATTTCGATTTCAGTGGATACGGTTGCAGAAGTTTTGGTCGATCAAAATGGCAATCTTTTAGATCCTACTAACTACTTACAATTACATCTTCATGATGGCCCTATTTTTTTCCGAGTCAACAATAGTTATTTATATGAAGTTTTTTATCAAATTGATGGAGGTGGCTATTCTTTGTATACTCCTGGATACAATCTAGATAGAGATGGATTTTATGAATTTCAAGTTCGAAAAGATGGATTTACGAATGCTTATTCTTTCTATATTTCTAACCAAGCAGTGGAGGATTAACGTAATTTCATTTTATAAAATAGGAATTATAACAAATAGATAGAATGTACAAGAAACAATTTTATCTATTTTTTTGAATTTTAAGATTAATAAGACGCTTTGAATGAGTCGAAAAATTCAATAGATCGTATCTTATTAGGGATTTAGACACCAATAATATGACGAAAGAAGAATATACTATGTTGATAATTTGGAGTGAAGTAGTATGATACGATCAGGTATGATTGACAAAAGCTGTTGAGGGTATAGAAAAAACAAGTAGAGCAATTATCAGACGGTCTAAATAAATGATAAGGTTGTTGTTTGATTGTTTCTTTTAAATCTTATAAATTACTTGTTTTCAGGTTTGGAGTTTGCTATACTTTTACTAGAATAATAAGAGGGTGTCTTTATGTTAGGAAAAATAATCGAAATTTATGAGCGAGTAGTTACTTTAGAGTTAGCAATTGATATTGCTTCGCAAACAAATTTAATTAATTTACATGTTGTTTTTGAAGATGAACAAAATCGAATTGTTGGTGAGATTAAAAGTATTGATCAAAAATTAGCGAAGATTACGATTGTTGGAGAATTTGTAAATGATCAATTTTATCCAGGATTTTCTAAAAAACCATCTTTTCGTAGCTCGGTTAGAATGATTAGGTTGGAGGAACTTTCCAAGATTTTAGGAGATCAACAAATTATCGATAAGAGTCAAGTTTATTTTGGACTTTCTACTATTTATACTAACTACCGCATTAATGTGAGAGTGAACTCTTTTTTTAGTAATCATTTTGCGGTTATTGGAAATTCTGGTAGTGGAAAAAGCTTTACGGTGGCACGTTTAATTCAAAATTTGTTTAATGGTAGTAGTTTTGTTCCGTTACGCTCCAATCTGTTTATTTTTGATGCTTATGGTGAATATCATAATGCTTTTTCTCGATTAGGTGATACGAATCCAATGATAAAGTATCAAACTTACACAACAGATGTTCAGGATGCATCCCTCCGCCTCTTAAAAATTCCCATTTGGTTATTGGGAGTGGATGATGTTGCGCAACTTTTGGGGGTAGATCATCCTAATCAGTTACCTATTATTGAAAAAGCTTTACGCTTTGTTCGCATTTTGAATAATCATAATCCCGATTTAGAAAAAAGAAAAAATGATATTATTGCGCGAGCGATTTTGGATATTTTACTTAGTGGAAAAGAGTCAGTAAAAATTCGAGATCAAGTTACAGCCGTTTTGACCAATTTTCATACTACTAAGTTGAATTTAAATAGCGAGGTGAAACAGCCTGGCTATATACGCACTCTGAAACAATGTTTATTTATTGATCAAACTGGTAAAATGCAAGAGATGGAATTAGTTGTAAAGTTTATTAGTGAATTTATTTTAGTAGATCAAGATGAGACGATTCCTAATGATTTGGTCTATTTTACGTTAACAGATTTAGAACAAGCACTTGATTTTGCACTAATTAGTGAAGGCGTATTAAAAAGTGATAAGATTTTTGATTATGCCAATATTTTAAGTGTACGTTTACACTCGTTAGTAAGCAGTAGTTATGCCAAACTATTTGAATGTAATGAGCTGATGAGTGTGGGTGACTTTATTGGTAGATTACTTACTGCAAACGATGGCAAGAAGGCACAGATTGTTAATTTTAATATTCAATATGTTGATGATCGAATGGCGAAAGCGATTACGAAAATTATTTCTAGAATTTTATTTCAATATAATGTGGAAGCTAGACAACGTGCTTCGATTCCTTTTCATATTATAATAGAAGAAGCACATCGTTATGTACAAAGTGATAGAGATGTTGAGATACTGGGATACAATATCTTTGATCGGATTACCAAAGAGGGAAGAAAGTATGGTGTTCTTTTAGGATTGATTACCCAAAGGCCTTCAGAATTATCAGAAACAGCTTTATCACAATGTAGTAACTTTATTATTTTACGTACCTTACATCCTAAAGATTTAGATTTTATTAAGAGTATGATTTGTAGTTTTAGTTGTGATATGATAGAAGAGTTAAAAAGTTTACGTCCTGGGAATGCAGTTGCTTTTGGTTCAGCCTTTAAAATACCCGTTTCTGTTTGCTTTGATAAACCGAATCCAGAACCTATTAGTAGCAATGCCAATTTAGAAAATTTATGGTATTCTTAAAAATAATCATAAATTCTTTTTCTTTTTTGAAAAAATGTGATACAATTTATCTAGAATAAAATGGAGGGATTTTATGGCATTAGATAATATTAAAAGATTCTTTGGTGTAGAAAATGAAGAAATTGTCTCTGAGGTTGGAGATGAAGATGAGTTTTATAAAGTAGATCGTGGGGATGGAGAAGTGGAAAGTGGAATGTCAAAAAATAAAATGATTTTGTTTGAACCACGTGCTTATTCTGAAAGTACACAAATTGTTGATTATTTGAAAAGCCGTAATACGGTAGTTGTCAATTTAAAGAGAGTTACCCCAGATCAAGCAAAACGTATTGTTGATTTTTTAACAGGTGGTTTATATGCAATGAATGGTAATTTACAGAAACTAGGAGGAGGAATCTTTTTATGCACTCCTAATAATGTTAATGTAGAAGGAAAAATCACTGATGATTCTGTGAAATCAAAAGGAAAAGATAAGGACAAAGAGGACGAATTTAGCTGGTAGTAAGTATTAATTTTTGAGGTGGCTTATGGAAAAATTTAGTAGGGAGATTAATGGATATAGGCGTAGCGAAGTGAATGCTTTTTTGAGTGAGGTAATTGATCATACGGAAAAAGCATTAAAAAAGATTGAGATGCAGCAACAGGAAATTCAGAATTTAAGAGAAAAGCTACTACATTATCAAAATTTGGAAAAGAGTTTAAATATGGCATATGATCATAATGAACAAATGCGTCATGATATTCGTAAAATGGCCCAAGGTGAAGCGAAAAAAATTATTGAAGAAGCTCAACGAAATGCAGAAAAAATTGTGAATGATTCCTTAATACGTGCCCAAAAATTAGAGTTGAAGAATGATCAGGTAGAAAGAAATTTAAGAATCTTTAAGAAAAAATTAAGGTCGATTGTGGAACACCAATTAGAAATTGTAGAAGAGATTGAGATTTTAGAAGTGGAATAGATTCTAAAGTTTCAGTCTTTTTTGAAAATAAAAGATAGTGATGAAGTT
>JAQXIG010000066.1 GCA_029007685.1 bacterium
ATATGGTGTTACTTTCTAATGTTAATCGTTATCAAGGAATACTTGGTACTATTATTTCTATTCCTTGCTTTATCTTACCATTGGATTTCCATTCTTTGGCTGAGCAAATGGGAAATTATATTGGTAAAAAATGGTTGTTTAAGTTTAAAAAAGATAATGATTATTTTGTTGTTGAAGAATTTAATGAAAAAGTAATGAATACTGATACTGTGGGTATGTATATGTCAATGTAAAAGCTGGATGATTTTTTAGAAAATTCTCTGTTAGGGATATTTCAATTAACTATTCAGTGTTCTACATTTTTTTGGAGAAATTTAGAAAAGGAAGTGTGAAGCTACTATATCCATATATACTTATTGAGGAATGTGTTTAGAAGAATTTTCAGAAGTGTGAGTGGATGGATTCAAAGTGATGAAGCAGTTACCGAAAGAGGGAAAAGCCTTGTAATAATTCATTGCATTATTTTTTGATTTGAGTTATAATTTACATGGTGATCCAATGTTTATAGAATTAGAAGAATTGTTTTGTCATAGGATTGATGTAATTACGATCGATAGAGATTTTGAAATTGATTCTTCTTGGTTTGAGGATAGTGATATCATAGAACTTCGAAACTTGCATTTTAATGGTACGATCACAGATAAAAATTCTGATTATCTTCGTTTGAATGGAATGCTTACTGGTACGATGTTTGTAGAAGATGCAATTAGTTTAGAAGAAATACCTTATGATTTTTCTACTCAGATAGAGGAAAATTTAGAAAAAATTGTAAAAAATGGTGAAAATACTATTGATATTCTTGATGTTTTGTGGCAAAATATTGTTTTAGAAGTTCCTTTGCAACTTACAGAAGTTCAAGACCTAAGTCAATATCGAGGGGATGGCTGGAAGCTAGTAAGTGAAGATGAAATGAGGAATGCAAATAATCCTTTTCAACAGTTAAAGGATATCATAGGAGAGGAGTGAGAATATGGCAGTACCATTCAGAAAAGTATCAAAAACAAGAAAAAGAATGAGAAGAAGTCACAATGCTTTAACAGCTAATGGAACAACTAAATGTAATAATTGTGGTGAAATGATTCGTCCACACAGAGCTTGTCCTAAATGTGGTTTCTATAAAGGAAAAGAAGTAGTTAGTAAAGATGCTGAGTAGGCATCTTTTTTGGTCCTGATGAGACATTAGTGCCCCATGAAAAAAAGTAAAGTCATAGTTGCATAATTCTACATAAAAATTATCATTGTTATTTTATGATTACACTAGGTGATGATATGAAAATATATCTTGATCTAGTTTTTTTTATGAATTTCTTTTTTGATTTATTATTATTGCTTACTGTGAAACTGGTATTAAAAAAGAAAACAACATGGTTTCGGATTATAGGCGGGGCTTTAATAGGAGCTGTTAGTTTGGTTATGCTCTTTCTACCACTTAATAGTTTTACATTGTTTGTTGTTAAAATCTTGATGAGTATTTTTATGATTCGAGTTACTTTTGGGTGGATGGGGATTCGAACTTTTGGGAAAGATTTGTTATATTTATATTTTGTGAGCATTATTCTGGGTGGCTTTCTTTATTATTTAAATCTAGAATTTTCTTATCAGAATGTAGGAGTTGTTTTCTTTCATAATGGGTTTAGTATTAATTTTTGCTTGTTGTTGATATTAACCCCTGTTATTTTGTTTTTGACGATTAAACAAAATCAAGTATTAAAAGGAGTTATTCATACTAGATATTTAGTTTCTTTTTCCTATCGAAAAAAGAAGTATCAGTATCAAGCATATTTGGATACGGGAAATAAATTATATGATCCCTATGGTAATCTTCCGGTAATATTACTGTATGATCCTAGTTTTAAACTTTCTAAACAGGAAAAAGTTATTTATGTTCCTTATGAAACCTTAGAGCATAAAGGAGTAATTTGTTGTTTTAAAGTTAATAAATTGGAAATAGATGGAGAGGTAATTGATAAAAAGCTTTTAATCGGGATTAGTAAAGAACCATTTCGTATTGAAGGGGCGGATATGGTGTTACATCCAGATTTTATTCTCTAATTTCACTAATTCGACAAGTTTTGTTGGGAAATGTTTCTATAATGAGATTATCAATCATATAACTATATAAAGGAGGAAATATTGTGATTGGATTATTATTATTGATTGGACAATTGATTCAAAAGGTAAATATTTTATTTTATGTAGGAGCAACTGATATTTTACCAGAACCACTTTCAAAAGAAGAAGAAGAATTTTATTTACATTTGGCTAGTGATGGTGATTTGTTTGCTCGGGATAAGTTAATAGAACATAATTTAAGATTGGTTGTTTTTTTAGCGAAAAAGTATGAGAATACCAGAGTAGACTTAGAAGATTTGGTCAGTATTGGAACGATTGGTTTAATAAAAGGAATTAAAACTTATCAAATGGATAAAAATATTAAATTAGCAACTTATGCTTCTAGATGTATTGATAATGAAATTTTGATGTATTTACGTAAGAACAAAAGGGTCCGAACGGAGATTAGTTTTGATGAGTCACTTAGTTTTGATGCAGATGGGAATGAACTTCATTTAGAAGATATTTTGGGAACAGATCCAGATATTGTAACTCGGAATTTAGAAAAAGAAGTAGAGAAAAATTTAGTGATGGAAGAAATCAATAAATTGGCAGAGCGAGATAAAGAGATTATTATGTTACGATATGGGTTAATGGGAAATAAAGAGATGACTCAAAAGGATGTAGCAGATTTATTAGGAATTAGCCAATCCTATATTTCGAGAATTGAGAAAAAAGTTATACGTCGTTTAAAAGCTTTGGTTCGTTGTTAACTAGAGCTTTTTCTGTTCTTGATAAAAATAGTAATTTTTCGTATAATAGGGATGGTGATGATGATGCAACGTTATTTTTCCCTAATTCGTGAGGATGCTACTTTTGCTTTGAGTTTAGAAGACAGTTATCATATTCGTTCTGTTATGAGAATGCATATTGGGGACTTTATTGAAGTTGTTAGCGAGAAAAAGCTCTATATTGCATCGATTGTTTCTTTAGATAAGCAAGTAGTAGCGAAAGTAGTTTCAGAAAAAAGTGATTATAATGAGATTGGTTTTTCTGTTTGTTTGGCCCAATCTTTATTAAAGGAACAAAAAATGGATTTGGTTTTACAGAAAGCTACGGAATTGGGGGCTAGTGCTTTTATTCCTTTAGTAGTAGATAGAAGTATTATTAATGTAAAGGGAAAAGAAGATAAAAAGATAGAACGTTGGCAAAAAATTGTGAAGGAAGCTAGTGAACAGGCTAAGCGAAATGTGGTTCCTAGAGTACATTCTGTTATGACCGTTTCTGAATTGTGTCAGATGGATTATGATATTAAGATTTTATGTACTGTCAATGAAAAGAGTAAAAATTTAAAAAAGATATTATCAAATCTTCAAAGTGGTGTTACAATGTTAGTAGTAGTAGGACCCGAGGGTGGTTTTACCGTGAGGGAAGAAGAAAAAATGATCGATAATGGATTTATTCCCATTTCTTTGGGACATACGGTGTTAAGAGCAGAAACAGTGGCGTTATTTTTGATGAGTGCTATTCATTATCATGACATGGGGTGAAGTAATGATTCTATTTACATTTAACAATATTAGTACTGAACTACTTATTGTTTATTCTTTAATTGGGTTTGTTTTGGTTTTGATTGGAGTCATTTTATTGGTAGATCGTTTTCATCACCGAAATAAAGATGACCTTTTTGATGCAAAAAAATTGGCTAAGAATTTGAAGGCTTTAAAAGAGGAGTATGAAGAGGCGGATGAAGAAATTGATATTTTAGATGATGAAGAGATTGTTCCTGTTGAAAATTTGGTTGTCAAGGAAAAATCGTATGTGGATCCAATCATTGAATTTGAGGAAGGGGAATTAGAAAAAACTCAAGCTCAAATTGATGTAGAAGAAATTACTAGAGCTTTAGAAAAAGCAATTCACGAAGAAAAAAGAGTGGATCCTTATTTGAAGTTTGAAGAAGAACAAGAACAAAACGCTATTATTAGTTACTCTGAATTAGAAAGAAGATTTGATCAATTGTATGATGAGGGAGAAAAGATTCAGTATTTACGCGATGATGATTTACCGATTGATCTTGATGAGCTTTATTTAAAAAATGAACGAGTTTTTAGGAGTCAAGAACCGACTAGATCAGAAAGCGTAGCTTTCAGGGAAGTAGATCGTCCTAAGAGAACCGTTATGGTTGATCAAGTAGGAGGATTTAAAAGTAGCCCTATGATTTCTCCTGTTTATGGAATTCAAAGAGAAGTACCTATTACTCCTAACAAAGCTAGAGTTGTGAATTATGATGATGAAATCAAAAAGACGAATGAATTTTTGAAAACGCTAAAGGAATTGAAAAAGAATTTAGATTAGTTTTTTTACTTGTTTTGGTGTATGTTTGTTTATATCATAAAATTAGGTGGAATGATGAACGAATATTATATTGATTTTGGTTTATGATTATAAAGAAAAATTAACGTGATTCGAAGTGTATTTTATGTATTTAAAAAATGATTTTGCTAAATCAATTTCTCATAAGAGAATTTTTGATTTTTTTAGATTGTGGTTATGATTGTGCTATTTTTATGGATGGTGAAGAGAGATTTGAATGACTGACTAACTTTATCAGTGGATATTTGAAAATCAAAAATGGATGGATGCATGATTTGAAACTATAATCGATGTTTTGTTGGACTTCTCTTTAGAAGTTTTTTGTTTGGTCTTTTAAATCTATATAAATTATTGTATAATTGGTGTAGTAGTAGGAGGATTTTGTATGTATAATTATATGGTAGGGGTTGTTACAGAAATTGAGTCGAGTTATATTGTTTTAGAAGTTAGTGGTATTGGATATCAGATTTATACGCCAAATCCTTATTCTTTTGATATTTCAAAAGATTATAAAGTTTATTTGTATCAATATCTTCGAGAGGATGAAAATCATTTGTATGGGTTTAAAACATTAGAAGAGAAGGAAATGTTTTTGAAATTGATTGGGGTGAAAGGTTTAGGCCCTAAGATGGCACTTCCTATTTTGGCTACTGGTTCTATTTCGGGGATTTTAGATGCAATTGAGAGGGAAAATATTTTATATTTGAAGAAATTTCCGAAGATAGGAGAAAAGTTGGCCAAACAAATTATTTTAGATTTAAAAGGGAAAGTTAAGATTGTTAGTGAGGGGGTGTCTATTAGTAATCATTATGAAGAATTGATAGAAGTATTGAAAGGTTTAGGTTATAAAGAAAAAGATGTTAAAAATATCATTGTGAAAGTTGATGAATCTTTGAGTATTGAAGATCAGGTGAAAGAAGCGTTGAAATTATTATTAAAGTAAGGTGGTGTTAGTTTGGAATATTCAGAAGTTAAATTTATGACTCCTAATGGTAGAATTTTTATGATACCATATGATGAAGTAACTGTTTTTTGTAAAGAAATATGCCAACAAGAGAAATATCGTGAGCGTTTTGAATTATTTAAACAAGATTATTGTCATTTTGATCCTTATTTTGATTTTGTGATGTTTGAATTAGAGTATGTTATGTTTAATTGTTTAGGGAATAAGAAGTGGATTGTTCCATATCAGGATGCATTATATGAAGTATTAGATGCTAATGATTTAGAACATTATAGTTATGAGGCTTTAAAATCTAATCCGGATTCTTATCATGGTGTTCCTTTTATTGCGAAATGCTCTGATTCAGCACTTAATATTCATCCGATTTCATATGAAAATATTGAAAGATGCATGATTGATTATAATGGAATTTGTATGATGGCAACTAGGGATGAAACCTTGATTAGTGGTTCTCATGCCTTGACCTCTCGAACTGTTTTAAATCAAATGATATCTCAAAATGAATACATATTAGAAGATTTTTTGACCTCTAAGTTTGATCCTATCCATTTTTTAATTGAATATTTTGGATTTGTTCGTATTACTTCGCAACAGGATGGGGGATTTATTATTGGAAATTCTACTGTTATGAATCGAGAGTTGTATCAGCATCTTTCTGATTTAGAAGATTTTTGTTTTGAAGATTTGGCATATCATATCGTCGAACTTGATGACGATATAAGGAGGCGTTAAAATGGGACAACGTATTATTACCAATGAAGAGTTGGAGGAAGATTTTGGGCAGGATCATATTCGACCAGATACGCTTGATGATTATATTGGTCAATCTGAGGTGAAACAAAATATTAAGGTTTATATTGAGGCAGCTAAAATACGAGATGAGTCTTTGGATCATGTATTACTTTATGGTCCTCCTGGACTAGGAAAAACCACACTTGCGAATATTATTGCGAATGAGTTAGAGGTTAATATTAAAACAGCAAGTGGTCCTAGTATTGAAAAAGCAGGTGATTTGGCAGCAATTCTTTCTTCATTAGAGCCGGGTGATGTTTTATTTATTGATGAGATTCATCGTATGCCTTCTTATATTGAAGAAATTTTGTATCCCGCTATGGAAGATTATGTGTTGGATATTATTATTGGTGGAGAGGGAAATACTAGAAATATTCGTATTAATTTACCTCCTTTTACGCTGGTAGGAGCAACTACGAGGGCGGGGGATTTAACTTCACCACTTCGTGATCGTTTTGGAATTTTAGCTAAACTTCAATATTATAATGAGGAAGAGTTAATTGGAATTGTAAAAAGAACGTCTAAAGTTCTGAAGGTTCCCATTGAAGAGGATGCAGCAGTAGAATTAGCACGAAGAAGTAGAGGAACCCCTAGAATTGCGAATCGACTGTTTAAGCGTGTTCGAGATTTTGCGTTAGTAGAAGGAAATGGTATTATCGATATTGATATTACGAAAATGGCACTTGATCGACTTAAAATTGATCAAAAGGGACTGGATGATACAGATCATCAGTTATTACGTGCGATTATTGAGAAGTTTAATGGTGGTCCAGTGGGAATTGAGTCCGTAGCGTCAGCTATCGGAGAGGAAGTTACTACGATTGAAGATGTTTATGAGCCTTATTTGTTACAACAAGGTTTCTTAAAAAGAACACCTCGAGGAAGAGTAGCAACCGCACTTGCCTATGAGCATCTGAAAATAGAATATCAGAATGATTTATTTACCGAATTGTAGAAAAGATGTGAAAGATATGAAGTTAGAAGATTTTGATTATCATTTACCAGAAGATTTGATTGCTCAAGTACCTCTTGAAAAAAGAGATTCTTCTCGACTTTTGGTACTAGATAAAACGACAGGTCAGATAGAGCATAAACAGTTTTTTCAAATTTTGGATTATGTGGAGGCTGGAGATACGTTGGTACTTAATGATACTAAGGTATTACCGGCTCGGTTGATTGGAGTAAAGGAAGAAACTGGGGCAGTTGTTGAAATACTATTACTTAAGGATATGCAAAATGATATTTGGGAGTGTTTAACAAGGCCAGCCAAAAGAGTTCGTATTGGTACTGTTATTACTTTTGGAAATGGTGAGTTAAAGGCAAGATGTATTTATGAGGGAGAAGATGGTATTCGTAAATATGTACTTGTTTATGAAGGAATTTTACTTGAAGTTTTGGATAAGTTAGGAACTATGCCACTACCACCTTATATTCATGAAAAATTAGAAGATCAATCTCGTTATCAAACCGTTTATGCTAAACATCCAGGTAGTGCAGCAGCTCCTACGGCGGGACTGCATTTTACCGAAGAATTATTAGCTAGAGTTAAGGAAAAAGGAATTTCAGTTGTTTATGTGACGCTTCATGTCGGTCTTGGGACGTTTAGGCCAGTTCAAGAAGAGAATATTCTAGATCATAAAATGCATACAGAATATTATGCTATGAGTAAAGAAACTGCTGAAGTTCTTAATAGAACGAAAGAGTGTGGTAATCGCATTATAGCTGTTGGAACTACTAGTGTTAGGACTTTAGAAACAATTATGAATCATTATGGTGAATTTAGGGAATGTTCAGGAAATACTGATATCTTTATTTATCCAGGATATCAATTTAAAGGAGTAGACTGTTTGATTACGAATTTTCATTTGCCTAAGTCCACTTTAATTATGTTGGTTAGTGCTTTTGCTGGAAGAGAGTATGTTCTTGCTGCTTATCAAGAAGCAGTTAAAGAGCAATATCGTTTCTTTTCGTTTGGAGATAGTATGTTAATTAAATTATAGAAGGAGAACAATATGACTGATATGTGGAATAATACTTGTGTTTTGATTAGTGATATGGGTGATGTTATTTTATCTGGTCTCATGACTACAAGACATAATGATGCTATTCGTGAATGTGCTAGTAAACTTGGTTTAGATATTTCTGCTGAGCAATCTATGACTGATATGCTTCATGTTTTAACTACTAATAATCATGTGGTTTTATTAAATTGTGGTAAAATTTTAGATGAAAATGGTTTAAAAAAAAGAAGTGGTTATTTGGCTTTGCCGTCATCTTTTTCTAAGAAACAACTAGATCAAATTGAAAACCTAAAACTTTTATTAGAAGAATATCAG
>JAQXIG010000067.1 GCA_029007685.1 bacterium
ATATAGTAAATTAGAAAAAGATATATTACAAACAGTATTTGATAAAGTAATAGATTTATTAATTGAACAAAATTGTTTAGATATGACAGATGTATATATAGATTCAACTAATACAAAAGCATATGCAAATAAAAAGAAAAACCACAAAGAAATGATACAAATAGAAGCAAAGAAATATCAAAAAGAACTAGAAATAGAAATAGCATTAAAAGGATTACATGATGAAAATTTAACAGATGAAGAATTCTTAGAAGAAGTAGATAAAATAATAAAATGCAATGAAGAAGTGGAAACAAATGAAGTAACTGGAGAAAAAGAAATAGTAAAAAGTGATACAGACAAAGATGCGGGAATGCTTTATAAAAATGAAAAGGAGAAAGTGTTTGGGCATAATTACACGGTGATATGTGATAATAACAATTATGCATTAGTAGTAGATAAATCCATCTAATATGCATGATTCTGTAGCATTCTATTCTGCATTTGATAAACTAATAAATAGATAGAGTCTGTAAATAAATCTGTGTAAATAAAAAATCTTTCCATGATAAAATATAAGAAATGGAGAGGTTTTTTATTTACACAGATTTATTTACAGACTCGAACAATTGAACCAGTTTATAATGTTTTAGCTGTACATAATCCTTATCTACTCATATGCGATTTTTCTAAAGGCCAATATCGATTGCCAAGTATGAGTTACATTATTCATCATATTTTGTTAAATCACTCACAATATTCCATTTGGTAATGAATATGTTTTTTCTCTCCTTATTATTATTGATTTCCTATGCAATAGAAAAAAGAAGCACTACTAGTGCCACTTTTATTTATTGTTTAGTCATTTTTTCAGTTTCTTTTATGATATAAATTGGTCTTCTTTTTGTTTCTAAGTAAGTTTTAGATAAATATTGACCAATAATTCCAGTACAGAATAATTGAATTCCTCCAACAAAGAACATGATACATACCATGCTAGGCCAACCACCCACAGAGTCCCCCCAAACAAGAGTTTTGACAATAATAATGATGATGATAATAAAGGCCAATAAACAAAAGATCACACCGATTAAACCTGCTAATACTAAAGGAGTGGTAGAGAAGGCAACAATGCCTTCTAAGGCATATGAAAATAATTTCCAAAAATTCCATTTGGTGGTTCCGGCTACTCTATCTTCAATTTCAAACTCAATCCATTTAGTTTCAAAGCCAACAAAACTAAATAATCCTTTAGAATAACGATTGTATTCTTTCATTGATATAACTGCATCCACCATTTGTCTAGTCATCAATCTAAAATCTCTAGCTCCTGGTATCATTTCGGTTGATGATATTTTACTAATGATGTCGTAGAACCATTTCGTTAAGGTTTTTCTAAGAAAACTATATCCTTTACGATTGGTACTTTTTGTAGCGACACAGTCATATTCTTCTGTTTCTAAGGTTTCAAACATTTCTTCTAATAAGGCCGGTGGATCTTGTAAATCCACATCCATGGTAGTGATATAGTCACCAGTTGCATATTCTAAGCCTGCCATCATAGCAGCCTCTTTGCCAAAATTTCTGGAAAATGATATATAACGTACTTTTTTATCTTTTTTTGCTAATTCACGCATTTGCTCTAAGGTTTTATCTTTTGATCCATCATTAACAAATATAAATTCAAAGGTGGATCTTGATTTCATTTTATCTGTTATTTTGGTTACTTCTTGATAAAAGATAGGGATACTTTCTTCTTCATTATAGCAAGGAACCACAATTGAAATTTTTTTCATAGTCTACCTCTTCTCTTTTCTGTTTGACATATATTACCATATTTTTTTCCATTTTCATAGTTTTATTTTCTTTTACATTTTTTAAAGAAGAATTTTCCAGTGTTATGATCGATATAATCAGTAATTAGATTGATCATGTTTTGATTGTTACTTTGGTAGGTTTTAGGGTGCCATTTTTTTATTTGTTTTAAAGCTCCTTTTAGTTCTTTCATTTCATAAACTGGTAAAATATAACCAGCTTCTGCCAATTCTTGAACTACTTCTAATTGATGATCATTCGTATGCTCATGGTATTTTGAAAGACGAGGAGCAACGATGATCTTCTTACCATATTTTAATCCATCAAAGATAGAACCAACTCCGCCATGCGTAATTAAAAGATCACATTTTTCTATTAACTTTACAAATTCATCTTTGGGAATAGTGTTTAAAATTTCCATATTAGGAGAATCATATTTTGTATAACCAGCTTGGACAATCACTTTTTCTTTAATATTTCCGCAGTTTATTTCTTTCTCAATGGCAGCTAATAAGCGATGAAAACTTTTGTCCTGGGTTCCTAATGTTACTAAAATCATAGTTCCTCCCTAATAAATCCAACCACCGTAGGTTGCTTTGGGATATATTTTTAACATACTTTGCCACTGAACAACAAATAAGTCAGCAAAGTGGTAAATCAATCTTCCGGTTGCAGTTTTGGAATGAATATTTGCGAATGTTTCAATGTATATAATTCTACTTCCAAGCATTTTCCCTAAACAACAGATGGGCCCAGCTGTATGTACTCCCGTGGTGACAATAAATTCTGGTTTGATCTTAAAATAGTAATAAATACTTTTGAAGCAATTTCCTAATAATTTAAATGGATAGGTCAACGGATGATCTTTGGTTCCATAGATCATATATCCTACTTTATCTTTGTATTTCTTTTCTAAAAATGTCGTGGATTTATCTTTTTCAGTAATAATATGAAAATCATATTTTTTAAACATAGGTTCCAACATTAATAATTCAGAAAGATGTCCTCCAGTACTAGAGATAAATAATACTTTTTTCTTCATATGATCACCTTCTTTTTAATAGCTTCAGCCAATCATTTTTTATTTTATCAGAAGTATAATTCATACTAATTTCGCGCCCATTTTTTCCTAATTTTTGACGTCTTTCCATTGAATCTATCAACTCCACTATCATGTCTGCCATCTGGTTGAAGTTACGTTCTTCAATTAAGTAGCCATTATAGTCATTTTTAATTAGGTCATTTGCTCCTTCTGCTGATGAGAATGCAATACAAGGTAGACCATGTGACATCGCTTCTATTAAAACGATGCCAAACGATTCGGTATAAGATGTCATTAAGTAAATAGAAGATTGATTTAATAATTCATCTATTTCTTTTCGTTTTAAGTAACCATGGAGAGTGATTTCTTTGGTTAATTTATTTTGATAAATGGCGTCAACGACCTTATTCCTTTCAGGTCCATCACCAATAATATCCAGATGCCAATCTGGTCTTTTTTCATGTACTAGTTTAAACACCTCAATCAAATCAGTATATCCTTTTTCCCTAGATAAACGACCAACTGAAATAATATTTTTGTTTTTTAAAGTAGATGCTTTTTTCGGAATGTTATCAATCATGTTTGGAATATATACACATTTACATTTATACCCTTTTTTCTTTAATTCCTTTTTATAGAAACTTCTTAGAGAATCTGAGACTAGTATTAGTTTATCTAGTTTACGGCTCGATGATACTATTTTTTTTATGTAAGAGATATCTTGGTGATGGTGATTATGTTCCCATCCTATTTTGTAAGTTTTTTTTGAGGCATGATTTCCTAACCATTCATTAAAGATATCTCTAGTAGAAATTATGATATCGCTATCACATTCTTGAATAGCCTGAATGGTTCTTCTGCGTCGTAAGAATAACACAGCTACAGCTTTATAAGATTCTTTTAGAAATGTTAGTGGCTTTCCTTTACGAATTGCTTGTTTCCATTCTTCTCTATTTGGCTTATATTTTTCTATTAAATAACTAACTTTCACACTTTTATCTAATTCAAAAGCAGGGACATTTTCTAGTTTATAAGTTGAAATGATCTCTACTTGATATTCTTTACAAATTAAATTTGCTAAATTGATGATACATTTTTCGATGCCACCATATCCCAAATGAAGGGCTAAAATACTAATTTTCCTCATGTTATTCACCTATTATCATTATAAAATATAATAGTTTTTTAGTAAAGAAAAAAGGTGACATTGATTGGATAATTGCGTAACTTTAACAGTTTATACATTATCCTGATAAAATTATCTACAATCATGTCTGTAGCAATAACTTATATTATAATGACAACTATAGATGTATGGGGTTGTTTGGTGTGCTGTTGTTCGTTTTGATATTCAATATTAGAAAGAATGGAGGTGATACAATTTGCTGGTAACTTTTACTCTTGTATCACTTTATACTATATCAAAAACTAGAAAAAAATACCTTTTATCAAGTTATCAAACAGAATGTTGATTAGTCGGTATTTTTTTCAGTCGGATTTACAATTTTTTTCTAATAATACATATATTTTACTAGAATAATTGATTGTTTAGCATAAATATTACATGAGATTATTCATCGCAAAAAGTTTATCAAATTTTACCAAAACTCAAAAATGTTGAAAAGTAGAAAGAGAATGTTCTAATAAAACTCTGTAATTTTTACATTTCTTTTTCCATATTATTCTATCAACTGGGCATGCTATTTCAGTTTTATTTTCATTTCATATACTCAAATTACTGATTTTGATTCTTTTTACTTTTTAACTACTCCATTCTTGTCACAATCTATTATCTCAACTTATCTTGCCTCATTTATCATGCCAAATGATAAAAAATGAAATTATGAATACAGTTTTTTTAATTCATATTTTGAGATCAAGTATGTAACTTAGAACATTGGCTAACACTCCATAATAAGGTGGAATTGATGAAATCATGTTTATTGAAGTATGTGGTATCGCTATTTCTATCCTTTTTTTATCATTTTTAAAGATAGTGTCTATTACTTGATTATTGGATACTAATTGAATTTCTCTTATTTCTTCTTTTAACAGATAAGGAAATGGAGCTTTGGTTTCCTTTAGATAATATTTCCCTAACGGTAAATTAAAAATATAGGCATTTCCTTCTGGATTGGTTTTTACTTTATATATCATCTTATTTTCTTTATTATAGAGTGTAAATTCGGTATTCGTGATGGGTGTTAAATTTTCATTATCTAATTTTTTAATCCTAATCGTTCCTTTTTTTAAAGTGTTTATTTTTTCTATGGTATTGGTTTGATGATTATCATTTATCTCTATATAATATTTTTGATGATCTGAATTATATAATGCTAAATTTTTAGTTTCTAATATATAGTACTTTCCATATAATAAGGAATCAAAAACGATTTTTCCTTCGCTATTAGTTTGCTTTTGTTTGATTAATTGATCTTTAAAAAAATGAACTTTTCCATCTCCCGTTATAATATCTTCGCTAGCATATAAAGAAAACTCTACTTGTGATAAAGGGACGTGTTGATAAGTGAATTGGTCCTGTTCAATATTTAGTTGTTCTCCATTTTTGATAATCTCTATACTGCCATACTTTTTATGATTTTCAATTTTTAGTTCTATCTTTTGTTGGTCATTATTCGGAACCTCAAATAAATAGGATTGTCTCATTTTTTCATAACCGACTGGTGATTCTACTTCTTCTAGATAATGCTTTCCAATTTTTAATTTAAATGGTAGTTCTAAGATTCCCATTTGATTCGTTTCGTATATCTCCTCATCTTTATATTTTAAATATTGATTAGTTTGTAGGTCTTTGATTTTAAATTGCGCTTTGGAAAAGCGAATTGGTAATTTCGTATCGGCATCGATTTTCATAATTTTTACCTGTTTGGTAATTTCATGATTGATTATTTTCATTGTTTGAGAACTTTTGGTTTCCCCAGTAATTTTTATAGTTTGATCCTGTGCTAACTCATAATATTTTTTGCCTGTTTTTTGTTTTATTCTGTATGTTCCATATGGTAATATGATTTTCACTTTTCCGTCTTCATTGGTTTTTATTTCGGCAATTTTTTTATTTTGATTATTATATATTTCAAATACGGCATCTGCTTCTGGATATATTTTTTCTGAGTTACCATTTTTATAGTATTTTTGTAGTTCTAATTCTTGTTTGATCACTTGATTTTCTAATGTTAAATGATGATGATATTGATTGTTTGTGATTGCGATTTGATAACTATTCTGATCTAATTGATATCCCTTAGCTGCTGTTATTTCTTTTATAATGTAACTTCCAAAGGCTAGATTCGTAAATGATGCTTGTCCCCTTTCATTTATACTAACCGTTTCTAATAATTGATTATTTGTATTATATAAACCATATTGAGTACCTATTAATTTGGCTTCTCCTTGTGGGATATTCATTTTTGTTTCACTATCTACTTTTTGAATCTCAATCACTCCAGTTGTGGTATTTATATTTAAATATGCTTCTAATGGGCTGTAGTTTCCTCTTACTAGAACATCTTGACTATTGGGACTAGCATACACTAAGGTTGGCTTTTCACTACTACCTTTTTTTAATATAAGTTGGTTATTACCTTCTTTCAATCCTTTTATTTGTAGGATGTCATTTGATTTGGAAGCTTGAAGATTAGGATTAGGTACAATATGGTATTGTGTTAAGACGTGATTGGTATCTTCGATTATATGATCTTGATATAATAACAGCGTATAGGTTAATTTATGAAAACTAGGTAGTACATTATGGTTTTTAACTAATTCTTCTAATTCATTTATTTTTGAATTATATTTGTTGGTTGGTTTTCCATTTAAATGATCTGTGAAATAAACAGTGCTATCCTCTGATATCGTTTGCCAGATTAAGACTTGAGTAATAGCATACCAGTCCATACTAGTATGATTGGAATAACCATATCCATAGTATGCTAATAACTCTACTCTTTGTCTTTTTTCTAACGAAATATTAGCATAATTCATGACATGAATGGATGACATTACTTCACTGGTGTTTAATCCTTCCCATAATTCTAAGCAATAAGCTAAGCTATTATCATTGACTCTTCTAAATATTCTCATTTGTTGATATTTACCAGTATTGGTGCTATTTTTGATTTTTTTGATATAGGCACCAGGTATATATCCACTTTCATAGAATTTACTAGATTCTGCTTTTACTATACTTGGTACTGTGATTATAATACTGATCCATAATAATAGTAATATTTTTTTCATATTTATCTCCTCTTCCTTCTACTAGTATTATTTCAGTTTTCTTTACAATTACTGCATCAGTTCTTCTTTGTATTTTTGGGAGAATGAAAAAAGTAATAGAACCAAGCTATTACTTTTTTGAATTTGCTATACTCTTTTTTTGATTTTGCTTATATTTTAGAGTTAGAATTATTTTTCGATAAATATTTTTCTCGTCACAAAATTCCATACCATTACAATGGCAGTTGCGATTAATTTGGTAAGCATATAATGAATCTTTAATAAATCAGATCCTACATACATGACTACTTGATTAATTCCTAGTCCCATTACACTGAGTACTACAAAGATGGTAATCTCTTTTACGGTTTGTTTCTTAGTTACATCAAATACCCATTTAATACTTAAGATATAATTAAAAATTAAGGATACTCTAAAAGAAATAACTGAGGATATTAAATAATAGATATTTAGATATTCTGTTAAGATATAGAGTAAACCGTAGTCAATTAAGAAAGCAAGTCCTCCGACTATTCCAAACTTTAGGATTTGATCGACTAATTTTTTGTGTTTCTTTAACCATTCTTTCATCTATTTTTCACCATTTCAGTTAATAATAATTCATATAATTGGCGATGTTTTTTTACAATCACTTGGAGGATAATACCGCAGATCCATAACAATAACGTGATTACAAAGAAGATTCCGGAAACAATTAGACTTGGAAATCTTGGTACTAATCCTGTTTTACAATATTCGATAAAGACAGGTAGTCCTAATAGTAAAGAGGCAATCAAGAATACTAAGGATAATAAACCAAAAAATAATCCAGGACGATGTTCTTTAAATAAAGCCATAATTGTTTTTAATACTTTGAGGCCATCACTATATGTATTTAGTTTCGAAACACTCCCTTCTGGGCGATCGCGGTAAGTTACTGGAATTTCTACTAATTTGAAGTTTTTATCTACTGCATGAATCGTCATTTCTGTTTCGATTTCAAAACCTTTAGATAAAACAGGAAATCCTTTTACGAATTGATAACTAAAAGCACGATAACCAGTCATAATATCTTTGACATTATTTTTAAATAACTTATTGATTAACCACCTTACGATTTTATTTCCAAAATTATGGAATGGTCTTTTATTTTCGGTAAAATAAGTACTAGAAAGACGATCTCCTATTACCATATCAGCTTTTCCTTCTAAAATTAAATCACACATTTCGCGGGCGTTTTCAGCAGGATAGGTATCATCACCATCAATAATGAGATAACAATCAGCTTCGATATCTCTGAACATAGAACGCACTACATTACCCTTACCTTGTCGATGCTCATACCGAACTATAACACCAGCATTCTTGGCGATTTCATCAGTACAATCTGTTGAATTATTATCATATACATATATTTTAGCTTCAGGTAATACACTACGATAATCTTGCACTACCTTAGCTACTGTTAAAGCTTCGTTATAACAAGGTATTAAGACTGCTATCTTGCTCATAAAAACTTACCGCCTTTAGCAAAGTAATTTTGTTATTCAATATATGTTAATTAGCACCTTCGAGGAAATATAAAAATATTGCCTTGCATTTAGTACTAACAATTGGCTATAATAGAAGCATAATAATAATTATCGAGGTAGTTATGGATATTATTACTATTGTCGTACCATGCTTCAATGAACAGGAAGCGCTGCCATATTTTTATCAAGAATA
>JAQXIG010000068.1 GCA_029007685.1 bacterium
AGTAGTAAAGGAAATAATCGAGGAACAGGACTTTATCTAGTAGGAGGAATAGTGAAGAGAAGTCCACTATTTGAGAAAGAAACTAGTCTACTACACGAATATTTCGTACAGACCTTAACCATTCATCCTAAAAAATAGAAAATAAGTTTCTATTTTTTAGCATATAAAAAGACCACATTTCATTGTAGCCTTCCCTTTTTTACCCTCTATTATGCCTCAATCATAGCAGCAGGCATGTCCGGTTCATCAACTAAAATTGCAACACAAGCCGTACTTGCAGCTCCAGCAGCTAAAATCCCTATCCCAGATAATATAGTAACAAATAATTTTTTCATTAAAAAATCCTCCTTAAACTTTTAATTTGCAAATACATAAGTCTTATAATTATTATAAGATAAATGAAATATCTTATAAGTTAACGGATGTATTAACAAACTTTCAATTAGCATTGCTGAAACAAGTGAATTTTGAATCAAAGTTATATCAGTTATAAATATTCCAATGGTATATAAAATACCTATAGATACAGTTATAGTCTTATAAATAATTCTCCTCTTTTTTCGAACTAAAGGTCTTTTCTTGGTATCAGCAGGTGCATAGAATAAGAAACAGATAATAGATAAAGCTGCCAAGATAGCAAGTGCTGCTGTAGGTAAGATCATTACTTTACATAGATAAGGAATTCCTATAAAAATAATGATGGAACTGACCCAGCACATCCAACTTTTGGTCGCGTGTAATCCAAATCCTGTCACTCGTAAAAGATTAAATGTTACTAAGAGGAGAATACATTCTTTGAATATTCCTAAAATGAAACAAATAGTTAAGATAACAAACGTCTTTGTAATAGTTAGATAGGTTGCCTCGAGCCCATATCTAATCTTTTCCATTTGTATATCATCATAGCTAGGATAATAATCTTTAATGATCTTTAAAGAATATTGTAAGAATAACTTTTTCATGGCACAAATCACTCCTTTACAATGCCTAGATGACTATAACACATAAAAATCTAAATGATGATATATAATTAACCAAACGAAAAAAAAGAAAAGGATTAGACCATTTTTATTAACCAAAAGTAAATATCATTGCCGAAAATACAAAAAAATTAACCGTTCGACAATTTTTGACGAAAATCGACTCAACAAAGTGATACACTCAATATGCGCAAAAGTTGTGATATCACGAGCAGTACCTCTGTAAAAGTAGTTTAAATATGATAGGAATAGAAGGCGAGGTGGCAGTAATGAGAGGAATCGTAAAATGGTTTAACAATGAAAAAGGATACGGTTTCATAGAGTATACTGAAAAAGAGGACATTTTCGTACACTACTCAGCAATTAGAAAAGATGGATACAAAACATTAGAAGAAGGGCAAGAAGTAGAATTCAAATTGCTTGAAACAGGAAAAGGTCTACAAGCTTTAGATGTAATCATTCTAAAAGAGTTAGCAACTACCAAATAAGGTAGTTTTTTTCCGTCTATAAGAAGAAACAAAATGTGAAAATATTGGAAAATGATTGAAAATATGCTATAATCGAAATAGGAGGGATGATATATGAAATTATCTATCAGAGGAAGTAAAATAACAATTACCGAAGCAATGGAAGAATATGTGATCGATAAGCTAAGTAAGCTTGAAAAGTACATAGAAAATAAAGAAATTACGGCCAATGTAATTGTAAAAGTTTACGGTCATCTACATAAAGTAGAGATAACAATACCTTTAAAATCGATTATTTTAAGAGCAGAAGAAGAACAAGAAGATTTTTACACAGCTATTGATTTATTAGTAGATAAATTAGAAAGACAAATCAGAAAAAATAAAACTCGTTTAGCTACAAAAAAAATGAAAGAAGCCAAAGAGTTTGCCTTTGACTATATAGAAGAAATAAAAGAAGATAATGCAAGTCAAATTGTAAAAAGAAAAAAAATAGAAGTAAAACCAATGAGTGAAGAAGAGGCAATTCTCCAAATGGAATTACTAGGTCATCAATTCTATTTATACAAAGATGAAGAAACAGGTTCCCCTACTTTAATCTACAAAAGAAAAGATGGTCACTACGGAATCATCGAGGCTGAATAAGCCTCTTTTTCTATAAATTTTAATACTAATTATAAAATATAAAATATAAGATATACTAATGATAGGTGAAAGTATGAAAGTATCAAAAAAGAAAATAATGATAATACTAATCATAGCTTTAATTCTAGTATTCATATTAATAGCTGCGTTAACAGTATATAAAAAAATAACGAATGATTTAAGTAAAAAAAATATCTTGATAATAAAAGAAGAACCAATCGAAGTATATGCGGATGCTAAAATTTCAGATTTTGTAAACATAAAAAATGGTAAAATTATAACCGACAAAAAAATTGACACCACAGAATTAGGAAAAAAAGAAATATCATTTCAATACAAAGATAATTATGGAAAGCATCATAGTAGAATAACGGTAGAAATAGAAGATACAACTAAACCTGTAGTTTGGGTAAGCGGTAGTTATACTTATACAATTGGTAGTAATCAAAAAATAGAAGATGCTATTTTATGCGGAGATAACTACGATAAAACTCCTATTTGTAAAATTGAAGGATTCTATGACCTAAATAAAAAAGGAAGTTACTCCTTACAATATACTGCTATAGATCATAGTGGAAATAAAGAACAGATACCTTTCACTTTAAAAGTGATAGAAAAAAGCAAAAGTAGTAGTGACACAACTAATGGAACGAGCCTAAACCAGATAAAAAAAGATTATATAACAGAGGATGTATCATTAGGAATCGATGTTTCAAAATGGCAAGCAGATATTAATTGGGAAGAAGTAAAGAATCAAGGAATCGAATTTGCGATGATTCGTTTAGGAACTCAATCTGGAATTGGTAAAGATTCCGTATTAGATCAATATTTTAAGAAGAATATCAAAGAAGCCAAAAAAGTAGGAATGAAAGTAGGAGTTTATTACTTCAGCTATGCATCATCTATAGAAGAAGCTAAAAACCAGGCAAAGTGGGTAATAGAGAGACTATCAGATTATCAACTAGACTTACCAGTCGTATTTGACTGGGAATGTTACAATTATTTTAATTCGTTTCAAATTAGCTTACATGACTTAAATGAAATAGTCAACACCTTCTTAAAAATAATAGAAGAAAATGGTTATCAACCGATGTTTTATGGAAGTAAAAATTATTTAGAAAAAATATGGACTAACATTAATTATGATATTTGGTTAGCACATTATACAAAACAGACCAATTATCAAGGTGATTATAAGATGTGGCAATTTACTAGTAGTGGTCGTATTTCAGGCATTTCTTCACTGGTAGATATCGATATCATGAAAAAATAGGATAAGAGAAAATGATGAAAAAATCGGCGTTACGAAGAACATATAGTACTAAAAGATGCTGACTATATTATAAAATAAATAGCAGAGGAAATAGAAAAATCTGCTATTTTTCTTTGAAATCATAAGGAAAAACTAGTCATATAAAAAAATACTTGATATAATAAAAAACACAGGAGATGATAACATGGAATTTTTAAAAAAGTTATTCGATCATGAATATAAAGAATTAAAAAGATTTACTAAAATAGCAGATCAAATAGAAGCACTAGATGAAGAAATGCAAAAATTAGAAGATAAAGATTTCCCTAAAAAAACCGAAAAATTTAAAGAAAGATTAACGAGTGGGGAAACCTTAGATGATATACTAGTAGAAGCTTTCGCTGTAGCCCGTGAAGCAGCTTTTCGAGCAATTGGATTAAAACCATTTTATGTACAATTATTAGGAGCTTTAGCGATTCATTATGGAAATATTTCAGAAATGAAAACTGGGGAAGGAAAAACCTTAGTAGCAACGCTTCCAGCTTACTTAAATGCGTTAACTGGGGAAGGAGTACATATAATTACGGTAAATGAATATCTAGCTAGTCGTGATGCACAGTGGATGGGAAAAGTGTATGAGTTTTTAGGGTTGACAGTAGGAGTGAACTTAAGAGAACAAACTCCCAAGGAAAAACAAGCCCAATATGCTTGTGATATCTTATACTCAACAAATAATGAAATTGGATTCGATTACCTCCGTGACAACATGGTAGTCCGCAAAGAAGATCGCGTACAAAGACCATTAAACTATGCCATTATTGACGAAGTAGACTCAGTATTAATTGACGAAGCACGTACTCCATTAATCATATCTGGTGGTGAAATGAAAAGTGCTAATCTTTATATAGATGCTGATGTTTTTGCCAAATCGTTAAAAAAAGATGAATATATCTACGATGAAAAAACTAAGAATGTATCATTATCAGAAGAAGGTGTGAAAAAAGCAGAAAAGAAATTTCATCTCGACAATTTATTTAGTTTAGATAATTCAGAACTAGTTCACTATATTAATCAAGCATTACGTGCCAACTACTCAATGCATAATGATGTAGATTACGTAGTGCAAGATGGGGAAGTAGTAATCGTAGATCAGTTTACAGGACGTTTAATGAAAGGACGTGCCTATAGTGATGGATTACATCAAGCAATCGAAGCCAAAGAGGGTGTAAGAATTAATCAAGAGACCAAAACTTTAGCCACTATTACCTTCCAAAATTTATTTAGAATGTATAAAAAGCTATCGGGTATGACTGGGACTGCGAAAACAGAAGAAGAAGAATTTAGAAATATATATAATATGTACGTTATTGAAATTCCAACAAATAAACCAATTGCTCGTATCGATAATCCTGACTTAATGTACTCAACTAAAGCTGGAAAATATAGAGCGATTATTAATGAAATTGAAGCAAGATATAAAGAAGGACAACCAGTCTTAGTAGGTACCATTGCAATTGAAACAAGTGAATTAATCAGTAATCTTTTGAAGCAAAAGAAAATTCCACATGAAGTGTTAAATGCGAAAAATCATGCTCGTGAAGCTGAAATTATTGAAAAAATTGGGTTAGGGAAATCGGTAACGATCGCCACTAATATGGCAGGACGTGGTACTGACATTAAATTAAGTGACGAAGTGAGAGAACTTGGTGGATTATGTGTAATAGGAACAGAACGTCATGAATCACGCCGTATTGATAATCAGTTACGTGGACGTTCTGGTCGTCAAGGGGATCCTGGAATTACCCAATTCTATGTTTCCATGGAAGATGATTTAATGATTCGTTTCGGAACAGATAGAATTAAAATAATGATGCAAAATTTAGGGTTCGACGAAAACCAAGCAATCAGAAGTAAGACCTTTACGAAAGCACTATCCTCAGCACAGGCCAGGGTAGAAGGAAATAACTTTGATATTCGTAAACAACTCCTTCAATATGATGATGTAATGAATAATCAAAGAGAAATTATGTACACTAGACGTAATGAAATTTTAGAAAGTGAATCTATCCATAATACCGTATTACAAACAATTAGAAACCATATTATGGACCTGGTAAATTCTCATATTTATCCAGAAGGAAGATTAACGAATGAAGATATCAAAGATATTGTGGAATTTGCGAATGAAAACTTAATTCAAAAAGATATTGAAAAAGAAGAAATAGATAATAAAACGCCCGATGAGATTATTGATATTATTAACGAAGTGGTAGTAAGTGAATATGAAGAAAAGTTAAAAGATATTCCCGAAGAGATTAAAGATGAGTTTGAAAAAGCGATTAGTTTAAATGTGATAGATCATCACTGGACAGGACACATCAATACAATGTCTCACTTAAGAGAAGGTATATATTTAAGAGGATATGCACAAGAAGATCCACTACGGGCTTATACCATGGAAGGATTTGATTTATTTGATAAAATGATGCAAAAAATAGATCATGATATTACTCTTATGTTAATTAGATCGGAAATTCATCAAAACATTGAAAGAAAAGAAATAAGTAAGAAAAAGATCACCAATGATAGCGGAAAAGAAAAATCCAAAAAGCAACCAAAACGTGTAGAAAAAATAGGAAGAAACGATCCATGTCCATGTGGTAGCGGTAAGAAGTACAAAAATTGTTGCCTTAGAGGCTGATAAAATAAGGGTTTTATTGAATTTTTAAAAATTTATAAGTGGTAGCGAAATTCGCATTTGTTATCATATGTCTAAAATATTATTGATAAATAAAGGGGTGTTAACCATAATTTAATGGTAACATTCTTTTTATTTTATAAAACTAATCAAAAAATGTAAGGAGATGATGAAAAGTGATTAGTATACAAAAAAGAGGAAAGGTGTATCAATATCGTTTTGAAGTTGCTAGAGTAAATGGAAAAAGAAAATATCTTTCAAAGTCGGGTTTTAAAACAAAAAGTCAAGCATTTGCTGCTGGACAAAAGGCATATGATGAATATCAAAATGGAGGTTGTAAAA
>JAQXIG010000069.1 GCA_029007685.1 bacterium
CTTATCAGACGGAATTTGGTAATCAAGGGAAAGGATTAAGTGAATTAACAAAAGATAAAATTAAAGCTTTAAATCTAGAGGGAATTGATTTTGTAGAATCGCAAAAAAGATATTATCCTAAGGGAGATTTTTTATCTTATACTTTAGGGTATGCTAAAATGGATGCTGAAGGTAAAATTACTGGAGAATTAGGAATCGAGGCTTTGTTTAATGATTCTTTGACTGGTACTGATGGATTTAAAGAGTATCAGAAAGATTTAAGAGGGTATAAGATTGCGAATACTGATGAGTTGGTTCAAGAAGCAAAAGATGGAAATGATATTTATTTGACAATTGATTCCAATGTTCAATTCTTTTTGGAACAGGCATTAGAGAATGCGGCAGATCAGTATCTTTTTGATCAAATTAATATAATAGTGGCGGAGGCAAAGACGGGTAAAATTTTAGGACTCAGTACTACTCCTTCTTTTGATCCTAATATTCGTAATATCGAAAACTATCTAGATCCTAATATTTCGGTGGCTATTGAACCTGGTAGTACGATGAAAATATTTTCATACATGGCTATTATGGAATCAGGAAAATATAATGGAGAAGAAACTTTTAAATCAGGGATTTATACCACTAGCGATGGAACTGAAATTGGAGATTGGAATCGGCGTGGTTGGGGTGATATTACTTATGATAAGGGTTTTGCGTTATCTAGTAATGTTGGAATTGTTAATTTAATTGATAAATATATTGATCGTAATATTTTAAAAGATTATTATAAGAAAATTGGTTTTGGTAGTAAAACTGGTATTGAATTAAGCAAGGAAACTTCGGGTAAATTGGATTTTAAATATGAGACGGAAGTATTTAATGCTGGTTTTGGGCAGGGGATTATGACGACTTCTATTCAAAATATTAAGGCTTTAACAGCCATTGCGAATGATGGTATTTTACTAAAACCTTATATCGTGGATAAAGTGGTAGATTCTTCTAGGAATGTAATTGTTCAAAACAGCAAAACGGAAATTGAAAGAGTTGCTTCTAAAGATACGACTGATAAAATTAAAGATTTGATGGAACAAGTAGTTTTGGATGGGACTGGTTCTCCATATTATATGGAGGGATATGGCTTGATTGCGAAGACGGGTACTGCACAGATTGCTAGTACGAATGGAACTGGTTATTTAAAAGGAGAAAATGATGTTATTCGTGGTTTTGCCGGGATGTTTCCGAAAGAGGATCCAGAGATTATTATTTATGCCAATTTAAAAAGACCAAATCCCAATACTCCTAATGCTTTAGTAGATGTGGTTCAAGAAGTTGTGACGAATGTTAGTAAATATTATAATATTTACGATGAGACTGTTACTAGTGAAGAAGAAATTCGATATGAACTTGCTAATTATATGAATCAAGATGTTCGTAAAGTTGTGAATACATTGGAAAAAAATGGTATTTCTGTAGTTGTGATCGGAGATGGAACACGGGTAATTGAACAATATCCCAATTGCCATTTGACCATTCCTAAAGGAAGTAAAGTCTTTTTGAATACTGAAGGTAAAAAGCTTGTATTAGAGGATATGACTGGTTGGAGTAAGAAAGATGTTTTGGCTTATTTAGATTTACTTGGGATTTCCTTTCAGTATGAGGGAACTGGATATTTAACGAGTCAAAGTCTAGAAGCGGGGATTGAAGTTGTAGAAAATATGAATCTGGAGTTAGTGTTTGAACCTAAATATAGTACAGAATAGTTGTAAGTTGGATAGTAGGTGATGAGATGTTTTATGAAATTTGTTGTGTATCTTTCTTGTTTATTAGTTATTCTTTTATCGGATGGATTTTAGAATGTATTTGTTGTACGATTGAGTGGCGCAAATTTGTTTGTGATCGTGGTTTTTTAATTGGCCCTTATTGTCCTATTTATGGATTTGGAGGAGTTGCCGTTTATTTAATCCTTAGTAGATATTATTATGATCCATTTACATTGTTTATACTAGCTGCAGTGGGAGCTTCGGTATTAGAGTATGTCACTAGTTATTTGATGGAAATCCTATTTAAGGCTAGGTGGTGGGATTATTCGCATCGTAGATGGAACTTAGAAGGAAGAGTTTGTTTAGGAAATTCTCTTTTATTTGGTTTGCTAGGTTTGGCTTTTGTGTATCTCATTAATCCTTTCTTTTTATCACTTATTAAAAAGCTTCCTATGCATGTTTTAATGATTATTAGTTGTGTTTTGATTACTGTGTTTTTAGTGGATTTGATTTTGTCTTGTGTCGTTATGACTAAGTTAAAGTTGCGTGTTGAGACTATTCAAAAAGATTCTACTTCCGAGATTGATAAGCAGGTGAGGGAATTTTTGGCTAGTTACCGTTTTTTTGTTCGAAGAATATTTCGGGCTTTTCCTAAAATCCATATCTCTATTCCATCGGGAGAGAATATTCAAAAAGTTATACAGGATATTTTAAATAGTGTTGATAAAGTGAATCCTAAGAGTAAACGAAAAGGAAAAAGGAAATGAGAGAAGTTTCTTTTTTTGTTGTTTGGCTTAGGTGGATGTGATAAAATTATGGTAATATGAGACGATGATAGGGAGGGTAACATGAGTTTAAGGGCTAGACAAATATTATTATCGGTAATTGGAATATTAACATTAATTATCGTTACGGTTGGTGTAACTTATGCAGTGTTTAGTTACACAAAGTTAGGAACTATTGATAATGTGATCAGTACAGGAACACTTAAATTTTTGTATACCGAAAATAGTGGAAATGGATCAGGAATTGCGATTCGTGATGCGTTACCCGTGAGTGATGATATTGGGAAAAGCTATACAAAAGACGGATATGTTTTTGATTTTAAAGTAGAGGCTACTAATACTGGAGATGATGATATTTTTTATGAAGTTACTTTACGAAAAAATCAAGATTCTACTTTGGATGAGAGGGTTGTGAAAGTGTATTTAACAGATACGACTGGGGGGAGGGAAAAGCAATTGTTAGTTCCTACTTTGTTTTATCAGCTTCCTTCTACTAGTGTTGAGGTTGAAGATAATATTGAGAAGACCTTATATCAAGGAATGGTTAGAGGAGGAGATCAAAATTATTTAAAGAATTTTAGGCTAAGAATGTGGATTGATGAGAAGACTAATTTTGGAAATGGTGATTATAATGATAAAACATTTCAAGTTACAGTGAATGTTTATGCCAATACTAGTATAGTGAGTGAGTCTACTACTTAAGTTTTTATGAATTGATGGAAAGAGATCGTTGGATGGTATGATCCCTTTTCTTTTTAAAAAAATAGTTGGTCAGTGCAGTAAATCTTTGATGAATATGGTATAATTTTGATAGATGGTGATAATATGAAGTTAGAAGAATATATTAAAGGAGAAACATTGTGGATTGTACCGGGTGCTGAAAAAGATTTTCTCTTTCGTTATTTTCGAAATTTAAAACAATTTTATGCGATTAAAGTGATGACTTTAGAGGAGTTTCTCGCACATTATGCGTTTTCCTATGATGAAAAAACAATAGCTTATTGCATTGAAAAATATGATTATGGTTATGATAATTTGAAAGAGTATTTAGATATTTTGCCATTTTTAACGAAAAGTAGATATCATGCCCCCAAATTAAATGAATTGCTTCTTTTGAAACAGGAATTAGAAGCACAAGGATTGTTAGTAAGAGATCCTTACTTTGATTATTATTTGAAACAAGTGCGAATTCTAATCTATGGTTATACGGAACTAGCTCCTTTTTATCAAGAGATTTTTTGTTCGCTATCTAATTGCAAAATTATTTCTAATGAGGTTTCTTATGATAGGCAGTTAGAAGTTGTTTCTTTTTCTTCAATTGATGATGAGATTGGTTTTGTTTTTTCTGAGATTAAGAAATTATTAGATTGTGGAGTTGTAATGGAGGCAATTCATTTGGTTCATGTTACAGATGAATATCGAAATTCCATGAAACGAATGAGTAAGTGGTTTCAGATTCCTGTTGTTTTTCAAGATGAAACGACACTATGGGATATTCCTGTTGGAAAAAAGATAGTGGATTGGTTAAGGCAGGGGTATTCTTTTTCTGATGTTTTTGCTTGGCTGAAAGAAGAAAAATATGAAATTAAAAAAGCTATTCTTACTGTTTTTGAGCGATATTGGTTTTTGGATTCTAACTATGTGAAACGTGCATATTTAATTCAAGAAGAATTTAGGCGTACTAAAATTTATTCTACTAATTTGGTGAGAGGAATTAGTTGTGAGAGTTTATCTTATATGTTGGAAAATCAATATTATTTTTTGGTGGGATTTAATCAAGAACATATTCCTACGATTGATAAAGGAGAAAGTGTTTTACATGATGATATTCGATTAGAGTTAGGATTGTGGGATAGTAATCAAATCAATCAAATGGAAAAACAACGCGTAAAAAATATATTGTATCAAGCTAAGCGATTGACGATTACTTATAAAGATAGAACACCTTTTAATCGTTACAATCCTTCTTTATTGATTGAAGAAGAAAAGATGAAGGTGAAAACAGTTCCTATTTCCTTTTTTGTGTCGCATCGCTATAATCAAATGAAATTAGCTAGTTTTTTAGATCAATTACGAAGATATTCTGTGAAACATCCTGATTTAGAAAAATTATATTTTAAGTATCCTATTTCTTATATGACGTATCGGAATCAGTTTACTGGGATTTCAAAAGCTGCTTATTACGAGTATTTAGATCATAAATTATTGCTTTCTTTTTCTAGTCTTGAAAATTTTTATAAATGTGGTTTTCGTTATTATTTATCTAATATCCTGAAGGTAGATCCTTTTGAGAGTACTTTTTATACTAAGATTGGAAATGTTTTTCATGAAGTGTTACGAATTTGTTTTGAAGATACGTTTGATTTTGAACAAAGTTTTGAGCAGGAAGTTCAAAAATATGAGTTTAGTCATGGTGAAATGGTGCTTTTAGAAAAATTAAAAGAAGAGTTGAGGTTTGATATCAAGACTATTCACAAGCAGATGAATCTTAGCCATCTGGAAGATGCGTATTATGAAGAAAAAATATACTATGATTTAGGATGTTTTGATTCGTTGAAAGTTACATTGATGGGAATTATTGATAAAATGATGTATCAGAAAACATCGCAGCATACTTTAGTTAGTATTATTGATTATAAGACAGGAACTTTGCCAATTGCTTTTCACAATATGATACATGGCTTGGGAATGCAGTTACCCATTTATTATTATTTGGTTAAAAGATGTTCTAAATTGGAACATCCTAAAGTAGTTGGAATGTACCTGCAAAAAATTATTAATAAAGAGATTCCACGTGACCCTCATAAGGATTATTGGCAAGAGAAGGAAGATCATTTAAAGTTAGTAGGTTATTCGACTAGTCAGGAGGAATATTTAAAAGAATTTGATTGTAGTTATCAGGATAGTCATTTGATCAAAGGAATGAAAGTAGGAAGTAATGGATTTTATAAATATTCTAAAGTTTTAAGTGAACAAGCTTTTGAACAAATGGAAAAATTGGTAGAGAAAAAATTACTTCAAGCAGCAAGACAAATTAGTTTAGCTGATTTTTCTATTAATCCAAAACGAATTGGAAAAGAAAATGTGGGATGTCGTTTTTGTCGTTATCAGGATATTTGTTTTTGCCAGGAAGAAGATATTGTTGATTTACAGGAATATCATGATGTAAGCTTTTTAGGAGGTGATATGGATGCCTAGATGGACAAAAGAACAAGAACAAGCGATTCATGAGGAAGGGACAAATATTATTGTATCGGCTGGTGCTGGTAGTGGAAAAACGGCGGTATTATCGGAGCGAGCTTTAAGAATTGTTTCTAGTGGAGTCGATGTAGATCGTCTTTTGATTTTAACTTTTACCAAAGCAGCAGCCTAT
>JAQXIG010000070.1 GCA_029007685.1 bacterium
TTTTTCTTTATGACTTGTTTGAAAAGAAATTATTCATCAACCATCGCATATAATTTCTTGCTAATAAATTTAATAGTTTCGTAAGAAACAGTCGACAGTTCCCATCTTTTGATCACTCCATAGATTGTTTGATAAAGTACTGTATTTATTTTAAAATATTTTAAGATATTAAGTAGAGAAGTATGAATAGCTAGAGGGCAAGACAAGATTTGGTTAGCATTTGTTCTAAGAGTATTATGAATGAATAGGAATGTGATAATAAGATCATATCCTTGATAATGAGATAATTCGAGCACTTTATCGACGTAAAGAAATTTTCTTTATAGTAATTTCTATAAAAAGTAATAGAGCAAAAAATAGTAACAATTATTCTAGAAATATTTATTTATCTATATTCTACTTTTTCAAAAGTTTTGGAAAATACTAGACAAATCAAGCTTTTTTATGATATAATATGCCAAGTCAAAAGAAAGGGGAATAAAAAAAATGACAAAAAAGTACAAAATGAATGCAGAAATGGTTGAAAAAGAATTAAACAATGCTAAGATCAAAGAAACGATTAGATTTCAATTAGTAAAACAGCTGATAAATGAGTATACGCCAGAAAAATTTGAAAAGTATTGTGCCATGAATCAATTAGTAGACGGTAATATTTGTAATAGAGATAATCAAGTAGTAGTAGCACATATATGTGATATAATATTAAAATCAGATATCCCAGCAGAAATAGACCTAACTACTATCTGTAACAGTAATATATTTAGCACTTTTGCAAATCCAAAATTAGAGGAGAAGATATTAACAATAACACCAATTGAAGCAGATAGTGATTATCATAATAGTCCATTATACAAATTGCTTAGAGTTATTGATTTAGAAAAGCAATTAAAAAATGATCAAGAAAATCAACTATCACCGCTTACCTTAAGCTCAGAGCAAATTTTATACTTATTAAATATTGATAAATATAAGGACTTTGAATTAATCATCTCATTAATGCAAATTCCTATCATAAGAAATCATCAAACTTTTTTAGAAAATGTAGTACAACTAAAAAGTGAACACAAAGCAGAAATCACTCACTATATATCACAGGAAAATACCAAAAATCTTTTATCTAACATAATGGAATATTATCATTTTGAAAAAATGGCGGATAATCAAATATCTTCAGAAATGCTATTACTACTTTTTGGAAATTTATTAAAAATTGATCTAAACTACGAAATAAGAGAGATGTCACAATTAACTCTAAATCCATTAATTACAAAAACAATTCTAAATTTTTCTGCAATATATAAAACAGAAACACAAAAACAAAAAATACAGCAAAAAAGAATATAGAAATACATATCAAAACAAAAACAGAAGTAAAAGTGTAATTTTAAGGTTAAAAGATACTGATTCATAATCAGTATCTTATTCTATTTTAGTGTATGCAGAAATCATTTACTCAAAGTAAAATGAATTTCATAATGAAATAAAAATAGAATTAAGAAAAAATATCATATAACAAGATAATCAAAATATTTTTAATAAAAACATCTATAATTGCTTGCGAAAATGAATAATTATCAGTACAATATCAATATAAGGAGAGATAAAAAATATGAATGAAATTATTGAATTAACAAAAATAAATATGGATAAAACAATAGAAAGTTTAGAAAAAAGATTTAATACAGTACGTGCTGGTCGTGCCAATCCAAGCAGTTTAGATGGGATTCAGGTGGATTATTATGGAAGCCTAACTCCATTAAAACAATTAGCTACGATTAGTGTTCCAGAAGCAAGACAATTATTAATCAAACCATTTGACAAAGGCTGCCTAAGTGCAATTGAAAAAGCTATTTTTGAATCTAATTTAGGGTATACACCAAATAATGATGGAGAAAGTATTCGAATTATTATACCAGTATTAACCGAAGAAAGAAGAGTAGAGTTAACCAAACAAATAAAAGCAATGGCTGAAGAGGCAAAAGTTTCAATTCGAAATATTAGACACGATTCAAATGAAAAAATTGAAAAACAAGAAATTTCAGAAGATGAACAAAAAAATCTTCAAAATAAGGTACAAGATTTAGTAAATCAGTATAACAAATTAGTAGAAGAAAAAATGAAAGAAAAACAACAAGAGTTAATGACCGTTTAATCTTGCCAAAAATATTTACAAAAAAACAAAAATACGATATAATCAAAGAACATCTTGTAAAAAATGATGATTAAGGAGTAGTAATAAGGCTATCTATTTTTAGAGAGCTTGTGGTTGGTGAAAACAAGTAAATAGAACTTTATGAATTCGCCTTAGGAGTTTCTGGTCAAAAGCTAGACGTAACTTTTGCGTTAAAAAATAAAGATGCATAGTTATACTATGAATTAAGGTGGTACCGCGATCATTCGTCCTTATACGAGTGATCGTTTTTCTTTTGGAGGTAGTATGAAATATTTTAGAAAAGCAATTTTAATTGTTCACGGTTTTACGGGATCACTATCCGATCATGAAATTTTGGCCAACGACTTAGAAACCGTTTCTCATTTTGATGTTTATTCATGGACCCTACCAGCTCATGACAAACATATTATCAATAAAGTGAAATATACAGATTGGATAGAAGCTGTAGATAATCAAATGGAATTTTTAATCAACAAAGGATATCAAAGAATATACATAGTAGGTCATAGTATGGGAGGATTACTCTCAGGGTATGCAGCTAGTAAATACCCGCAAATTAAAAAAATAGTATTTTTATCAGCCGCTTATGATTATTTTAGTAAAGAGCAGTATAAAGAAGATTTTCAAAGTGGAGAAATGTTTAGAGATGGAGATGCAAGCTATAGAAATTTAGGATATAAATTATTAAAAGTACCATTCACAACAATGATTCAATTTAGAATATTAGTAAAAAAATATAAAGGTTACATAAAAAAAGTAACACAAGAAGCTCTCGTTATTCATGGTAACAAAGACGAGGTAGTACCCTACTCAGCCATGAATTTAATAAAAGCAAATATTAGTAGTAAAAAAGTGACATACACAACTATAATAGATGGCCGTCATGTATTACTAAGAGGAAGAAAAAAAGAAGAATTATCAAATTATATAAAAATATTCTTAATAGGAGGAAGAAAATGGAAAAAGATGAAAAAATCACAAATTTAAAACAAGAATTAGAAAGTGACATAAAAAAGATCAGCAATCAACAAGAATTACAACACCTAAAAGTAAAATATTTAGGAAAAAAGGGACTAATTACAGAACTTACTAGTAACATGAAAGAGCTAACACCTGAAGAAAGAAAACAACTAGGTCAGATAGTAAATGAGCTAAAAAATTATGCTATAACTCTAATCGAAACCAAACAACAAGAAATAGAAACAAGAATTCTAAATGAAAAATTGGAAAAAGAAACCATAGACATCAGTCTACCAAGTAAAAAAAATATAAGAGGAAGCCGTCATCCATTTAATCGTATTGTAGAAGATGTAGAAGATTTTTTTGTATCAATGGGGTATGATGTTGTAGATGGACCAGAATTAGAAACAGATGAAAATTGTTTTCAAAGATTAAATGTACCGCTAGGTCATCCAGCTAGAGACAGTCAAGATACCTTCTATATTGATGAAGAATACTTGCTAAGAACTCAAACATCTAGTGTCCAAGCACGAACGATGAAAAAAAATAGCGAAAAAACACCAATTCGTATGATTTGTCCAGGTAAAGTATACCGTAGAGATGATGATGCTACTCATTCTCATCAATTTGGTCAAGTAGAAGGATTAGTGATTGATAAAAATATCAGTTTAGCGGACTTAAAGGGAACTTTAGAGTTGTTTGCAAAAAAAATGTTAGGTGAAAACACCAAAGTAAGATTTAGACCAAGTTTTTTCCCTTTTACAGAACCGAGTGTAGAAGTAGATGTTAGTTGTTTTAAATGTAGTGGAAAAGGATGCCCATTATGTAAACAAACTGGTTGGATTGAGGTATTGGGGGCAGGTATGGTTCATCCCAATGTCTTAAGAATGGGTGGATATGATCCAGAAGTATGGACCGGATTTGCATTTGGTACAGGACTTGATCGTTTTGCGATGTTCAGATATGCAATTCCAGACATAAGATATTTGTATACTAATGATATTCGTTTCTTAGAACAATTTGATAGAAAGGATGAAGAAAATGAAATTAAGTAGAAATTTCGTAAGTGATTATGTAGAGATTGATGTAGATATCAAAACTCTAGCCGAAGACATGACTAATATTGGTAACGAATATGATAAATGTGGTAAACTAATATCTGCTACTAATTTAATCATTGGAGAAGTAATAGAATGCGTTGATCATCCTAACAGTGACCATTTACACATTTGCAAAATAAATGTTGGTAATGAGATCTTGCAAATCGTTTGTGGGGCTTCTAATGTTCGAACGGGTTTAAAAGTAATTGTCGCATTGGATGGTGCAAAGTTGCCTGGAGGAACGATCAAAAAAGGAATCATTCGTGGTCAAGAATCAAATGGAATGTTATGCTCTATGCAAGAATTAGGACTAGAGCATAAATATTTAACAGAAAATGATGTCAATGGTATTTATGAACTACCAGAAGATGCTACCGTAGGTACTAATCCAATTGAATATCTAAAGTTAGATGATGAAGTAATTGACTTTGAGCTTACTTCAAATCGTGGAGATTTATTAAGTATTCTAGGAATGGCCTACGAAATTGGAGCCTTATATGATAAGAAAGTAAAAGAGATCGATTTATCATATAATGAAACAGAAGAAAATATCAAAGATTCTTTTAGTATAGATATTCAAACCCCAAAATGTCCCCTATTTTTAACTAAAAAGGTAAAAGATGTGGTGATCAAAGAAAGTCCAACTTTTATTAAAAATCGCTTAATAGCAAGTGGGATTCGCCCAATCAATAATGTTGTAGATATTTCTAATTATGTCATGCTAGAAACTGGGCAACCTCTTCATTATTATGATAGTAATAGTCTAGGTGAAAAATTGATTGTTAGACTAGCAAAAGAAGGTGAAGAACTAATCACGTTAGATGGCCAAAAAAGAAGGTTATCAAGTCAAGATATCGTGATTGCGAATAAAGAAGGAATTGTTGGGTTAGCTGGAGTGATGGGGGGACTTACAACAGAAATTGAAGCCAATACTAAAGAAATCATAATCGAAGCAGCTATTTTTGACGCAACCTCCATCCGCAAAACCTCCAAAAAAGTATTAAGAAGCGAAGCAAGCTCTCGCTTCGAAAAAGGATTAGACCCGAAAAGAACTTATATGGCCATTGATAGAAGTTGTCACCTTCTAGAAAAATATGCAGATGCTACTATTGTTAGTGGGTTAATTGAACATAACGAATCAAATATGATGGATAAAAAAATAACAATTACGATAGAAAAAATTCATCAAGTATTAGGAATTAACATTCCAAAAGAAGAAATGATCGCAATATTAAAACGTCTAGGATTCACCGTAGAAATAATTGAAAATCAGTTGATAGTAACAGTTCCTAGTAGAAGAATTGATATCTCAATTCCAGAAGATTTAATAGAAGAAGTAGGAAGGATTTATGGAATTGATAAAATTGAGGGAAAACTAATGATGTTATCCGTAAAACCAGGTTCTATGAATAAAAATAATCGTATTATTAGAAATAAATTAGCATCCTTAGGACTGCATGAAACTTTAAGTTACGCTTTAACTTCTGAAAAAGAAGTAAAAGAGTTTACAAACGATGAATTCGAAGTAGTCAAAGTCCTCGATCCAATGAGCGAAGATCGTAATACTTTAAGATATAGTTTATTACCTTCTTTGATGAGTATTTATAATTATAATAAAGCCAGAGGTCAAAAAGACATTTGTATTTATGAAGTAGGGAAAGGTTTTTTTAAAAAAGATAATACCTATTATGAAGAAAATAAATTAGCAATTTTAATGAGTGGAAAGTATAATTTAGGATTACATGATTCGAAAGTAGATTTTTACATATTAAAAGGAATTATGGAAGAGTTATTAGACTCGCTAGGTTATCATAAACGATATCGCTTAGAAAAAAGCAAAATGCCAAAAGAACTTCATCCTGGTCAAAGTGCTTCTATTAATTTAAATAACAATCAAATTGGAATAATAGGCAAAGTTCATCCTCGAGTTACAAAAGATGATATTTATGTCTTAGAAATTAATCTAGAAAAATTACTATCAAATCGAGTCAAGGCAATGCAATATAAAGAGATCTCAAAATATCCAACAGTAGTTAAGGATTTGGCTTTTAGTGTCTCTAAAGATTGTATGGCAGAAAGTATTATGGAAACGATCAAAAAATCAGGTGGAAAACTACTAACCAATATTAGTATTTTTGATGTTTATGAAGGAGAAAATGTTGGTGAAAACGAAAAGTCAATTGCTTTTAGTTTAACATTTCAAGATCAAAATCGTACTTTAACAGAAGAGGAAGTAATGATTAGTTTTAATAAAATTATTGAAGAAGTAGAAAAAAAATTAAATGCAAAACTACGTGACAAGTAACGAAAATGAGAGAAGTTTGAAAAAATTTCTTTTTTTTTGCAGTGAAGGATCAACTTTTATACATAATTATAGCAGGAGGTGAAAATGGTGAAATATCCATTGATAAGACAACATGGTATGAAAGATTGTGGGGTTAGTTGTTTAATGATGATCATTAGCTATTATGGAGGAAAAGTTTCTAGAGAGTATTTACTAACATTAACCAATACAAACAAAGAAGGTGTTGATGCTTTTTCATTGTTAAAAGCCGCAGAAAAACTAAATTTTTCTACCAAGGGAGTAAAAGGAGATTTTCAACAACTAAAAAAAGAAGATTTTCCATGTATATCTCATGTAGTAATAGAAGAAAACTATCAACATTTTATAGTGATTTATAGAATCAATAACAAAAAGAAACAACTTGTAGTAGCTGATCCAGCAGCAGGACTTAAAAAAATTTCATATAATGAATTTAAAAAAATTTCTACAGATGAATATCTGTTATTATATCCGGAGAAAAAGATACCAAAATTAACAGATACTGAAAGTTTTACCGATTTAATTCGTTTATTTATAAAAGATAAATATAGAATCTTTATAGCATTATCTATTATCACTTTATTAATTACTTTACTTAATATTTTATTTTCTTTTAAGTTTCAAATTTTACTAGATTCTATCATTTCATATCAATCCAAAGGAAATTTTCTATATTACATTTTGTTTTTTAGTGTGTTGATTGCTCTAAAAGGTTGGTTAGAATTATTGAGAAATTTATTATTTCACCTTTTTAATCATCTATTGGACCATCGTTTAATCTTAGATATCTATCACCGAATTTTTTCACTTCCATACCTCTATTATAAAAATCATACCACTGGTGAAATAGTTTCAAGAGTGCAAGATTTAGGAAAGGTAAAAGAATTCATCAGTAACTTTTTTGTAAGCTGTTTAGTGGATTTAACTCTATTTATTATAACCTATACAGTACTTTGGAATTTAAATTCCCAAATCACATTTTGGATAGCTTTCGTTGTACTGGTGATGATGATAATAGTTTGGTTATCGCGAAAGCTAATGATGTCATTACTTCAAAAGTTAAAAGAAAAAAATTCTATAGTAAATTCTTATTTAATAGAAACTATAACTGGAATCGAAACAGTAAAAAATTTACAAATAGAACATTATATATGGGAGCAATTTGCTCAGAAATATCAAAAGTACAATTGTCTAAGCTATAAAATAGGAGTCAGATTCTCTAAATTAGAAGCTTTTAGGGATATAATCTATCAATATGGAACCTTCTTATGCTTAGTATTAGGTGGATGGCTTATCTTAAAATCTAAAATAACTTTAGGAGTATTTATGACCTATTATTTTTTACTTCCCTATCTGTTAGATCCAATTCATAATTTATTAAATATTGCCTTTTCTTACCAAGAGGCTAAGATAGCATTCGATAGAGTAAAGGACTTGTACTCTTTAGAAAAAATACCATTAAAAGGTAAGTTAGAAGTAGATCAAATAAAAGGGAAAATAGAAATTCATAATATTAACTACCAATACCGATCCAATATTCCTATATTAGATTCTGTAGAAATAATGATCAATCCTAAAGACAGAGTTTTAATATACGGAAAAAGCGGTAGTGGAAAAAGTACCTTAGCTAAGATGATAAATGGAATATTAGAAAGTGATCAAGGAAAAATAGTATTAGATGATCATGATATAAGAGAATATTCTAGAAAATTATTAGGGGATAAAATATGCTATCTATCCCAAAATGAGTTTTTATTTCAGGATTCAGTCTATCATAATATCTATCTAAATAGTAAACAATCCTATCAAAAATTCCTAGAAACAAACAAATTATGTTTAGTAGAGGAGATAGTTGCTAAGCATCCACTTAAATATCAAATGCTATTAGAAGAAAATGGTTTTAATATTAGTGGAGGAGAACGCCAAAGAATTCTATTAGCACGAGCCATCTTGAGAGATGCTGACCTATATATTTTTGATGAGAGTTTAAACGAAATAGATATAGATAGAGAACGAACCATATTGAATAATTTGTTTAAAAAGTTTCCAAACAAAACATTTATTGTAATATCTCATCGTTATCATAATAATGACCTATTCAATCGAAAGTTTGAAATGAAAGAAGGAAAATGTTATGAAGTTTTGGGGTGATATAGAGTCACTACACTTAATAACCAGTCAATTAAAATATCCTTGTAAACTACTTATGAGTGGAATGATATTTTTTATAATAGCAATGTATTTATTAGTTTTTAAATTATCGTTTTATCACCATCAGAACTATTGGCTTTGGAAAGTAGCAGAAAATACTTATGTAGCAAATGTATTATTAAAAGACTATCAAATGTGGAAAAATAAAAAGACTTTAAGGTATTTAAATAGAGAATATAAATACCAAGTGATATCAGAAGAAGCACCTTTTGTAGAAGGGAAATCTGTCTACTCTCCATTAAAAATCAAAATTGAGTCTCTTAATGAAGAGATACCATTGATAGAAGTTTCTATAGTACAAGATAAGGTGACAATATGGAATTATTTAAAAAGGAAAGTAAAGGAGGAGTAATATGAAAACATTAGAAAAAGAAGAATTAAAAATGATAAAAGGAGGAGGACTATCTTTTTGGGGAATCGTTGGTATTATAACAGGATTCACCTTTGTAGTAGGTTTTTTTGATGGACTTTCTCGTCCAATAAAATGTGATTAGGAGGAAAAATGAAAAAGTTAACAGAAGAAGAATTGAGAAATATAGAAGGCGGAATGAGTATTTCAGGAACTCTATTAAATTCAGTTTCTACTTTATTTAAAACAGTTAGTAATTTAGGAAGAAGTTTTGGTTCTGCAATTCGTAGAATTGGTTCGAACAAAATGTGTTCTTTATGAGAAAACATTACTTTGAAAAACATAAATTTATTAGGATTATCAGTTTGATATTAATAATTCCGTATATAATAGAAGCCGTGAATCAAATAGGATTAGCTTGTTTCTGGTTAGGTCGTTATGCCGGAACTATGATTAGAATGATATATCATATCTTATAAAGGGATCTCTTGGATTCCTTTATTTGTTATAGAATAGGTAATATAAAAGTATATAATGTAACTAAATCTTATGGTGATTGTCAAAGAAATAAAAAATCAAGAAGAATAAAAAAATTGTGATTTTCTGATTCTGTATAAAATTGAAAATAATATAATAAAGTAGAAAAGAAAAATTGAAAATAGAGAAAACTACCAAAGAACAAGAAATAATAAGCACTATGATAATTGACAGATTGAATGGCACTTGATATGATTGTCTCAGGTAGTACCAAGAAAAGAGGAGAAAATGTGAAAACTCGCAGTTTGGATTTAAGATACCTAATCATCAAATCCGATATTGAAAAAGCATTACTGGAAGAATTCGGACAAAGTATTTCAATATTAACTTCAAACGAAAGAATAATTTTAGCAGAATATGAATTAGAAAACCAAGATATCCTGGATGCCCTAAGAGAAGTAATGCTAGATCCAGAAGATGAAAATAATTCCATACTTCTATGGAAAAACGTAAAAAAGGAGATTTTAGAAGAATGCTTTGATCATAATATAAAAAAGTATATGGAATTATTAGAAGAATGCTTTAGAATGAACTTACATGAGAAAAATCAAAGTTGCAATTGTTTATTTTTCACAAAAGCTCTAATTATCAAATAAATTTGTCAAAAATTGTTGAATTATAAGGAATTTTGAGGTATAATCAATTTTAGTGAATGTGGAAGGAGGGGAAAAAATGACACAAGTGGCAGTGAAAAACGGAAATCTAGATTTTGCGTTAAAAAAATTCAAACAAAAAGTTGCTAGAGACGGAGTCCCTTCTGAATGTAAAAAACGTGAAGGTTATGATAAACCTGGAGTGAAAAGAAGAAATGCTAAAAAAGAAGGTATCAAAAATACTCGTAAACGTAATAAAGCTAACAAAAGTAATAGAGACTAATGAATTAGTCTCTATTTACATATAATAAAAATGATTAGAAAAAGAAAAGGAGAATTGAAAATGAATTTAGTAGAACAATTAGAAAAAAATATGATTGAAGCTATGAAAAATCACGAAAAAGAGAAATTGATAGTCATTCGTGAAATAAAATCTGGAATGAAACAGGCTCATATCGATCAAAAAAAAGAGTTAAATGACGAATTATTAATAGATGTAGTAAGTAGAGGGATTAAAACTAGAAAAGAATCAATCAAAGAATTTGAAAAAGGAGGTCGTAATGACCTGATTGAAAAAACACAATCTGAAATTGATATTTTAAGTAAATATTTACCAGAACAATTATCAGAAGAAGAACTTTTAAAAGTAATAGAGAAAGTATTTGAGCAAGTAAAACCAGAATCAGCGAAAGATATGGGAAAAGTTATGGGAGTTATAACTCCATTGGTAAAAGGGAAAGCAGATATGGGATCGGTATCTTCTTTAATTCGTGATAAATTAGAGGGGTAACAGATGTAACTCGCAGAGTGAAACCTTTTAAATTACTAAAGGACAGTAAAATAAAGTAAAAAAGAAAATTCATAAAGGTACAAAAAAAGGACTAATAATTAGTCCTTTTTTTTCATATCTTTTATTAGGTGGTACAATGTCTTATCTGAGAGATTATATTCAAGATAATGAATTTCGTTTTTTTTACAACAATAATCAACTCAATGTAATAAACTATTTAAAAATCAATTATATGGAAGATAGTAAAATATCTTTAGGATATAAAAATGGCAGTTTAATTATCAAAGGACAAAATCTTAGAATTCGCAAATTACTAGATAGTGAAATATTAATTATTGGTAGTATCCAAAATATAGAAATTAGGGAATGATACTATGAATCAATATGAACTAAAAATAACTGGAAAAGATCTTAAACGTTTTTTAAAAAACCTCCATAGCATGAATATTCAAATGCATAATATCGAATACCTAGATAAGAGTATAATCATTCGTGTAAATGAAGAAGATTATAAAAAAATTAAAAATATAAAAACAATCTATGAAATTGAAGTTACTCAATACTTTGGTCCTGTTAAAATATTAGTTTTTCTAAAAAAATATCGTATTTTTTTCTTTTTTTTAATGCTAGGAATTTTAACAATTTACTTTCTATCATATCTAGTTTTTGACATTACGATCGTTCATAATAAAAAAGAAATTCGAAACTTAGTATTAGAAGAATTAAAAGAACATGGAATTGAAAAATATCACTTTATTCTTTCTTTCGATAAGCAAGAACAAATTGTAGAAAACATCATTCAAAAACATCGTGATATCATAGAATGGATGGAAATAGAAAGAGTAGGGGTATCTTACATTGTGAAAGTAGAAGAAAGAAAAGTAAAAGAATTAGATACTAGTAGTGAACCAAGAGATCTAGTAGCCAAAAAAGATGGACTGATAGTAAATGTAGAAGCTAGTGAAGGAAGTGTAGTAACTACACCGGGTAAATATGTAAAAAAGGGTGACATTTTAGTAACTGGAAAAATCATGAACAAAGAAACGTTGATGGCAAAAGTAAGAGCTACTGGTAAAGTATTTGCTGAAACCTGGTATGATGTTACTGTAGAATTACCATATCATTACCAAGAAGAAAGTAAAACTGGAAATCAGAAAAAGGTACTCACAATCAACTTCTTAGGAGAAACTATCAATCTGTTCGATTTTAACCCTTATGAAAACAAAAAAGTAAAACCTATTCAAACGATCAAAAATCCATTATTGCCAATTTCGATTAGCTTAAATCAAGAAATAGAAGTCGAAAAAAAAGATTATTTATATACCAAAGAAATGGCTATAGTAGAGGCCAGTAATATAGCTCGAAATAAATTAAGAAAAAAGTTAGGAGAAGAAGATCAGATATTATATGAAAAAAGTTTGAAAATTAGTGAAGAAGATAGTAAAATAATAATAGTAATCTTTTTTAAAGTAAAAGAAGATATTACTGCATATCAGCAAATACCCGAAGAAGTAAAAGATCCAGAAGTAGAAAGTTAGGTGATTACTATGACACCATTAGACCAAACGATTCGTGGAGTAATGGAATTTACTTGGCCAATGGTAATCATTTGTGTGTTAATACTATCATCTATTCGTATTACCGCTATCATTAGAAATCATGAAAAATTTATCTTATATGAAGAATTGCTGAAGTTATTGTTCATGATATATATTTTGTGTCTGTTTCAAATCGTTACTTTTGAAGATCCAACGTTTTGGATAGGAGAAAAAAACTTCAATCTAATTCCCTTAAAAGAGATCTCAAGATATGAGCTAGGAAGTAGATTGTTCTTTAAAAATGTAATTGGTAACTTAATTATGTTTATTCCTTATGGATCTTTTGCTTCTTTTTTTACTAAAAATGATAATAAATATTTATCTCTCATTTTAGTTTCTTTTGCGTCGTTGACAATAGAAGTTACTCAACTTTCTATTGGAAGAATTTTTGATATTGATGATGTGTTGTTGAATATAGCAGGTGGAATGATTGGTTATGTAATATATCGAGCCCTAACAAAGGTAACTAATTTTTTACCGAATAAATCCCTTAAAAATAAATTACTTAATGTATTAACAATCGTTTTAATAGGAATTTTTATAGGTTATGTCTGGATGGTGATGATATAATGAATAATTGTTTTGAAATTTTTAATGAGACAAGCTATCACTTAGAAGAAGAAATCTTAAATATAGAAAAATTACTAGACTTTACTCTAAAAAAAGAAAAGTTAAAAAATGTAGAATTTAACATTATCTTAGTAGGTGCAGAAAAAATTCATGAACTCAACAAAAACTATCGTAATGTAGATCGTGTAACTGACGTAATCAGTTTCGCATTAGAAGATAATAAAACAATTGAACTAGATCGAAGACTCTTAGGAGATATCTATATTTGTGTGGAAAAAGCCGAATTACAAGCTAGCGAATATGGGCATTCTTTTCAAAGAGAATTATCTTTTTTAGCAATTCATGGCTTTCTGCATTTATTAGGCTACGATCATATGACAGAAACAGATGAAAAAATAATGTTTCAAAAGCAAGAAGAAATCTTAACATCTTTTGGAGTTCTGAGATAAAATGGAGGCAGTATGGAAGAAAAAATATTAGAAAAATTAAATCAAGTCATTGAAAATGCCAGTAGTAAATACTACCATTATCCAGTAGCAGCAATGATAGAATGTCAGGATGGTACTTTACTAGAAGGAGTAAATGTAGAAACATCATCACCTCAAGCTGGTATTTGTGCTGAAAGAAATGCTTTATTTCAAGCAATAACGAAAGGCTATCATCAAGAAGATATCAAAAGAGTTTATTTGTTAAATAAGACGGAAAACATCATTACTCCTTGTTTTATTTGTAGGCAAGCTCTATATGACTACTGTTCTCCCCATTTAGAAATTATAAGTTTTAATAATAGAAAAGAAAAAAAAGTATATTCTTTAAAAGAACTATGTCCAAATAGCTTTAGCGAGGAGGATCTAAAATGAAAAGTGGTTTTGTAAGTATTATTGGAAGACCAAATGTTGGAAAAAGTACGCTACTAAACTCAATATTAGAAACAAAATTAGCCATAACCTCCAATAAGGCAGGAACAACTAGAAATATCATCCAAGGCGTATATGAAGATGAAGATTCACAAATTGTATTTGTAGATACCCCTGGTATTCATAAACCTACCAATAAATTAGGAAGTATTTTAAATAAAAAGGCCTATACCAGTAATGAAAACGTAGATTTGATTTTATTCTTAGTAGATGTAGAAGCTGGAATTGGAAAAGGTGATTTATTTGTTTTAAATCGGATGAAAGAAGAAAAAATTCCTATCATATTAGTCTTAAATAAAGTAGATAAAATAAATAAAGATAGATTGTTAGAAATGATTATGGAATATAAAGATCTTCATGATTTTGCAGAAATTTTTCCAATATCTGCCTTGAAAAATGATAATGTAAACCAATTGATAAAAACCATTAAAAACTACTTGTTAACAGAAGGTAAAATTTTTGAAGATGATACTTTTACAAATATATCAACGAACTTTTATATAAGTGAAATTATTCGAGAAAAAGTACTTCGTAAAACCAAGCAAGAAGTGCCACATTCTGTAACTTGTTTAGTCGAAAAAAAAATAGAAGAACAAGATAAAGTCATCATTCAAGCTACAATCATAGTCGATCGCGAATCCATTAAAAAAATTATTGTTGGTAAAAATGCCAGTATGTTAAAAAGTATTGGCATTGATGCTAGAATAGATTTAGAAGGATACTTTAATAAAAAAGTATACTTAGAATTATTTGTCAAAGTAATTAAAAAATGGCGTGAAAAAGAAAAATATTTGAAAGAGTTAGGATTAGATAATTTAGAAGGATAAAAAATATTCTAAGAAGCCGTATAAAAATAATAAAAAGGTATCACTATTAAAATAGGTGAGAAAATGGAATTTTTATTATGGAATTTATTTAAAGAAACAGGCGATGTCAAATATTTCAATTTATTAGGAAAAATAGAAAGAAGTAAAAAATATGGAAATCTTAAAAGTAGAAGGAATCGTAATAGGTGATACCAACTATAGTGAATCCAGTAAAATACTGAAAATTTTAACCCAAGAAAAAGGGATAATTAGTGCGATGTCTAAAGGCTGTCGAAATTTAAAAAGTAAACTTCGTGGAGTCAGTGCTCCCTTCAGTTATGGGACATTTCATCTATATTATAAATCAGAAGGAATTTCTATTTTAGTAGGGGTAGATATTAAAAATTCCTTTCACAATATTATGACCGATATTGAAAAAATTAGTTACGCCACTTATTTGTTAGATTTAACAGAGCAAGTTCACAAAAATAGTAACGAAGGAACCATATTTTCTTTATTGATTTCAACCTTAGAAAAAATAGAAGAAGGTTATGATATCAGTATCCTAACTAGCATTTTAGAATTGAAATTACTTAATTTTTTAGGAATTAGACCAGTAATTGATGGTTGTAGTATTTGCGGAAATGATAAAAAAATAGTAACCATAGATCCCACAAATGGTGGGTACATATGTCAAGAATGCTATCATAATCAAAAAATTTATAATGCTAAAACAATTCAATTAATTAGGATGTTTTATTATGTAGATATATCGAAAATCACCAAGTTAGAAGTAAAATCAGAGATAAAACAAGAAATTAATGAATTTATCGAAGAATATTATGATCGTTATTCTGGCCTATATTTAAAAAGTAAATCATTCTTAAAAAATTTAAGTAAAATAGGATAGAGGTATTAAAATGAAAAAATGGAAGATATATACATTAACATCAAGCATTGTACTTGGGATACTTTTAATAGTATTTGCTGCGAAAGGGATCTTCCCATTTGGATCCAATTCGCTAATATGGGGAGATATGCATGATCAAGTGACCGCTTTTTACTATCACTTTTACGATAGTTTCTATGGAAGTAACTCATTATTAGTCAACTTTTCAACAAGTAGTAGCATTAATTTTATTGGAATACTAGCTTATTATATCTTAAGTCCCTTTAGTTTTATAATACTATTGTTTCCACGAGATCAAATCTATTTAATGGTATCCATTATTGTAGCATTAAAAATTCTAACAGCCAGTCTGACATGCTTATATTTTATTCGAACATATTTTAAGAATTTACCAGCTATTTTATCTATCCTATTAGCAATCATTTATGCCTTTTCCGGATATGGCTTAATTATGTATCAAATTACCCCTTGGAT
>JAQXIG010000071.1 GCA_029007685.1 bacterium
ATGAAAAATCATTTATTTCAATACGAACTAGCAGAATTTTTAAATACCACTCAATCAACTATTAGTGCTTATGAAAATGGCAAAACTTTTATGTTAACTGCTTTTGCCTATCAAATTGCCAAAGAGTATAAAGTGTCTTTAGACTGGTTATGTGGAAGAATTCAAAATGAATACAACAAATAAAAACAAACAACATCATCACTAGAGTTCTCACATTTTCTCAGTGAATTCCATCAAGTACTGTACCTTTTGCATAAACAACTCATTAACAAGTCGCAACTCTTCTTTCTTCTTCTTACTAACAAAACGTTTTAGATAAATCTCCTTCTCCAATTCTTTTTTTCGCATTTCGAGTGGTTTTATGACACTCTCACAATAAAGCTTTATCATTCTATCCATCAGTATTTCTCCTTACAACGCATTCCCATTATAACACACAAATCGTATTTATGTATATTTTTTCGATTTACTAGTTAAAATTGGGAAAATAATCATAGGTGAGAAGTATGACTACAATCATAAATAATACTGTAATCTTCCAAAGATTAACTGATATTCGTGAAGATATGGATCTAAATCAAACCAAAATGGCAACTAAATTAGGTGTATCTCAAGCTACTTATTCTAGATGGGAAACAGGAAAAGAATTTATTCCCTTAATAAAACTAAATCTTTTTTGTAATATAACCAAGCATAGTATGGATTATGTAACTGGATTAATCCCTGAAGAAAGAGAACATTTGAAAAGTGCAACTCTTGATTTAGTTCTAATTGGATCAAGAATCAAAATTTTCAGAATGAAAAATCATTTATTTCAATACGAACTAGCAGAATTTTTAAATACCACTCAATCAACTATTAGTGCTTATGAAAATGGCAAAACTTTTATGTTAACTGCCTTTGCCTATCAAATTGCCAAAGAGTATAAAGTGTCTTTAGACTGGTTATGTGGAAGAATTCAAAATGAATACAACAAATAAAAAAATATCTACACATCGAAAGTGGATATTTTTTATTTAAGAAATAAAATCAAGTATCTTAGGAACAAAAATCAGTAGTCCTACAATAATTGCAATGATCGCTGTAATCAAAACTGCACCTGCTGCTGTATCTTTCACAACTCTAGCCTCTTCATCAATCTCCTTTACATAGATATCAACTACTCCTTCAATTGCTGTATTCATCAACTCCGAAGAAATAACACTACCAAACAACAAAAAGCAAACAATCCATTCCGCAACACAAATCTCTAACAGGATTCCTAAGATAACCACCAGAAACATCATAAAAAAATGAATTTTTAGATTTCGTTCTCTTCGCAAGTTTTCTCCTATTCCTACAAAGGCATGATAAAAACTCTTAATCAATGAATTCTTTTTCTTTCTCATTACTACCACCTCTTAATATATATTTGTGAGTAAATCTAGTAAAAATAATTAAATACGTTAATGATAAACAAAAGCCACCAACTACGTCACTAACATAATGAACACCCAAATAAATTCTACTAACCCCAATTAATAAAATCAAAATTGAAAGACAAATAATAGAAATTTTTTTTAAGCGAGAAGAAAAACGACTATGATAAATAATATAAATTAACAACCCATAAAACGACATCGCTGCCATCGAATGACCAGATGGAAAGCTATAACCACTCTCCTCGATAATAGCAATCCCTAAGGGTCTCTCTCTCGCAAAAAATAACTTCAATACCTGATTGAATACGATTGTATTAACCAAATTCAACGAGATCAACCAAAATAACCTTCTACTTCTCTTGAAACAATAAATGAGAAGGCAAATTCCTACCAAAATATATCCTCCTGCAAAATGAGTAACAAAGTGAAAAAATTTCGTAACCATCGGACTATGAAAGGAACGAATAAAATCGTAAATAATAGAATCAAAGTCAAAAACTTCTTTCTTTAAAACACTATGAGATAAGAGTAAAAAAGCAGCCAAGAAAGCAAAACTTAAAATCCAAAGAAGATTATTCTTAGAAAATACAAGTCTCCCGTGTTTAGAATTTTTTTCCCCTGTCATAATAATGCGTTTTCTCATATATTTCACCTAATCTATTATACCACATATCTCAAAATTCTAAAAAAGATATCACCCTGTAAATTTCTTTATCTAAATACTAGAATCATCCACTAACCATTTCCGTTAAATTAAGAAACAAGCAAATTGGCGTCAAAACACCAATTCCACCTGGAACCGGTGTAATCATCGAAACATTTTCCTTTACTTTTTCAAAATCTACATCCCCAACTAATTTTCCATCCAAATAATTAGTTCCAACATCAATTATAATTTGTGCTTCTTGAAAATATGATTCATCAAAATAATGGGCTCTTCCAATTGCTGAAATAATAACATCCACCTCCTTTAATACCTCTTTTAAATTTACAGTTTTAGAATCACATAAAATCACTTCATGATCATCTTTTAAAATATAATATAGTGGCATTCCTACTAATTCACTTTTTCCGATAATCGCAATCTTTCTCTTCTCAATCAATATTTTATAGTTGTTTAACATCATTAAAATCGCTCTAACCGTACAAGGAATTATACAGTTATCTTTCTTTTGTAATCTTTCTTTGTTTATTTTAGTTATTCCGTCCACATCTTTTCTATAATCAATGTAGTTAGTAAATTCCTGATAATCAAACTTAGAGAGTATTGGTTTTTGAATCATAATTCCTGTTACCTCTTTATCACTATTAAGTTCTATTATCTTGTTAATAATTTCTTCTTTATCACTATCTTTATCATATTGAAATTCTATCAATTCAATTCCTAACTCCAGAGCAAGCTTTCTTTTTGCCTTTAAATAAATCTCATTTTCTTTAAAAAAACCAATCTGAATCACTGCTAAAGTTGTTTTTTTGTGCATGTTATTTTTTAATTTTAATAGTTCCTGTTCTCGAATAGTCCTACATTCTAAAATTTTCATAACTTATCACCGACACCATTATACTAAAAATACACAGATACTTCTATCTAATAGGTATAAACCTCTCTATTTCAACTACTATGATGCCGTCCTCTAATGAATCATTTCTGTTTCAAAGTACAGATTCGCAATACCAAAGCTCATTCTTAGAAATATGGAACGCTAACTACTTAGCTTTAGACTTTCCTCTTACAAAACCCTAAAATTTCTTTTTTCATACCATCTACCATCCAAAGCAATCTTCATATAATATCATTTCATACTCCATAATCTCATGTTTTTGTAAATAAAGCGAGAGCCTCTAATGCAGTAATTTCATATTTCATCTCAGATTTTTTGATACTTTTTTATCAAAACACTATTTAGACAAAAATTTTAAGGACTTAGTTTCTATTTTGACATAACTAGCTTTTCCCCATGGAATTTTTTTAATACTTTGAATAAGAAGTGACATTCTTCTATTCATTCTGCGACAATCTTCTTTAGCGAAGATATTTAGCTAAAGAAGTATTGTATCATAGGCAAAATCATCTTTTTATTATATATTCATTATCCCTAGCATTCTAGATGACTTTGAATAAGAGATATTTCTATCTATATTTTCTTCCATGTATTCTATTACTTTATTTCATTCATGACAAATATTCATAATCTTACTTCATTTAACATTATGATATAGCAAAAAAGAAAAAAGCGAATAATATTCGCTTTAAATATACACTCCAACAGGTTTTTGATAAAAACAAGAACCATCCTCTTCATCATATTTTTCTACTAAAACGACTTGTTTATTTTTTAAACTGTTTGGTACATCGATAATTCTTTGATTGGAACTCCCTCTAAATGTAGTGCTATAACTCTTTTTATCTATTTCAAACTTACCATCGACTAAAACATCAATCTCTTTTAAAAAAGTTAAAATATCAATTTTTACTTTAGAAAGTTCTAATAATTGTTCGAATGTATAGCCAGTATAACACCAAATATTAAGACCTTTGGTTTTAGCATATTTAGCTAAAACACTACAAGCGAGTGGTTGAAGAAAGGGATCTCCTCCTGAAAATGTAATTCCATCTTGCCCATCTAAAAGATCAATTTCCTCTTTTATGTAATCCAGTTCAACTTCTGCTCCACCATCTATACTATGAGTAAGGGGATTATGACATCCTTGGCAGTTATGAGGACACCCTTGTGTCCAAATAACGGTACGAATCCCTTCTCCATCCACAATACTGTCCACTTGTAAATCTGCAGCTAAACGAATCGTCACTAACTCTCGACCTTAACTTCTTTAGCAGTTTGGCAAACTTCTTTTACACCACAATGTTTTACACGGTCTTTTTCTTCTGCCCTTTTACCATTATTAAATCTTGAAACATCGCCTGCTAAATATCCTGTTACTCTTCTAATTCTTTCAAATCCAATTCCCTCTCCAATTACTTTTTCCATTTTTTCATCTCCTCTTTCTTTATTTTTTATTTATCTTCCACATTCACAATTAGGCTGACTTAACCGTTCAATTGGAATGCTTTCGAACTCTCCTCTGCCACAACCTGGGCACACATCATGTATTACTCCTACATATCCACAAACTGGATCTCGATCTACTGGATGGTTAATAGCACCATAACCAATTCCAGCTTCTTTCATAATACGCACAACCCCTTCAAATGCTTCCACATTTTGTACTGTATCACCGTCAAGCTCAATATAAGATATATGTCCTCCATTCGTATATTCATGATATGGGGCTTCTGTCGTAATTTTCTTTTTAATACTAATATTATAATAAACCGGTACATGGAACGAATTAGTATAATATGCTCTATCTGTTACCCCTTTAATCTTTCCATAAATCGCTTTATCTATATTGGTAAACCTTCCCGCTAATCCTTCTGCTGGAGTCGCTAAACAAGCAAAATTTAAATTGTACTTCACTGCATAATCGTCACATTTCTTACGCATAAACTCTATGATCTCTAAACCAAGTTTTTGACTTTCTTCACTTTCTCCATGATGTTTTCCGGTAAGAGCTTTCAAACATTCAGCTAACCCAATAAATCCAATCGATAAACTTCCATGCTTCCAAACTTTACGAAGTCTGTCTGTTGGTTTTAATTTCTCTCCATCATTCCAAACTCCTTGTCCTAACAGAAATGGAAAGTTGTAACATCTTTTATTACATTGAACTTCAAATCTCTCTAGCAGCTGATCTTTTACAGTTTCCATTAACTCTTCGAGTTCTTGATAGAAACCTTCCAGATCTGCTTCCTCTCGTTCTTTTAAGCAAATACCATATTTAATTCCCAATCTTGGTAAATTAATAGTCGTCCAAGATAAATTCCCACGCCCTGTAACTACTTCATGATTAGGATCCGTGATATCGCCAATTACTCTAGTGCGACATCCCATATAAGAAATTTCGGTATTAATATCACCTGGTTTATAATAATGTAAATTAAATGGGGCATCAATAAATGAAAAATTAGGAAATAATCTCTTAGCTGAAACTTTACAAGCTAATTTAAACAAATCATAGTTAGGATCTTCTGGATTATAATTAATTCCCTCTTTTACTTTAAATATGGATACTGGGAAAATTGGTGTTTCTCCTCTTCCAAGTCCAGAATCTGCACATAATAAGAAATTTTTAATCACCAATCTTCCTTCAGGTGTAGTATCTGTTCCAAAATTAATAGAAGAAAAAGGAACCTGCGCTCCTGCTCTAGAATGCATGGTATTCAAATTATGAATAAAGGCCTCCATTGCTTGTTGTGTAGCACGATCTGTCTTTTGAATGGCTTTTTCATAACTTTTCGCAAACAATTTTTGAATTCGCTCAGATCCCTTCGCAAAAGAATCAAATTCGTGAATATCAAATTCAATACTATGGAGTTTGTCAATTTCTCTCGCAACACGATCCATATTAATAAAAGGTTCAAATCCATCAAAATCTAAATAATCATAGATAGTTTGTTTAAACTGTTTTTTAAATGTCTTCAACACCCCTGGAGCCATATAATAATCAAAAGCAGGAATTGCTTGTCCACCATGTTGATCATTTTGATTAGCCTGAACAATAATAGCAGCTAACGATCCATAAGTACTAATATCTTGTGGTGGTCGAACATATCCATGACCTGTATCAAATCCGTGTTTGAATAAACGTGATAAATCAATTTGACAACAAGTCGTAGTACCCATGGCGAAGAAATCCATGTCATGAATATGAATTTCTCCAGTATCATGTAAATCAGCATATTTAGGTTTCATTAAATAAGCTTTTGCAAATTCTTTAGAAACTGTAGCTCCATATTGAAGCATAGTACCCATTGGACTATTACCATCAATATTGGCATTTTCTCTTTTAGCATCTTCTTCATTTGCTGATTTCAATCCTAAATTTTCTAAAGATTTTAAAAACTTATGAGTCTTCTTATCATCAAAGAACAATTGTCTAGACTGAGCTCTTCTTTCACGATATTCAGAAAATGATTTATAAACATCTTCATATCCTTTTTTCTCTAATTCCTCTTCA
>JAQXIG010000072.1 GCA_029007685.1 bacterium
GCATTGCTCTATCCAGCTGAGCTAACTGAGCAAATAACTATAACAAATCAATTATACAATGATAATTTGAAATTTGTCAATCCTGAAAATAAAAAAACTTGCATTTTTAGAAAATTATGATATAATTATGCAGGCGAAGGAGTGATAAACATGAGGAAAAGTAAATATGATTCAGTGAAAGTAAGCATGGAATTTGACAAAGATTATTCCGTAATCTACTTTATCGAATATTATAAAGATAAACAATTAATAAAAAGAAAAAGAACTGCAGATATGGATCTCATAAATAGTGTTTTATGGGATCATACCAATGGTAACCCAAATACCAAACATAAAACCAATCTAAAAAATTTAAAAGTAACCTCAGAAAGATCTAAATTAACAACGGCAAAATTGAAAAAAGTAATTCCTGCAATTGTTATAACTGCAAGCCTAGGAATATTAAAAACAATTTCAATTGTAAGTGATAGTTTCCTCTCACAACAGATCGACAATGAAAATTATTATAAAAAAAATATCTATCATGATAGTTTAGCTAGTGAGCCCAAATTCAATCTCCAAAAAATTTATTCTTTAAATCATACTTTAATATCGTTAGAAAAACTGATGAATCAAAAAGAAAAAATGGATCCAACAACGGATGCAACTGTAAATCTCAATCTAAATACATCAACTGGAAAAATCATCTTCACTAAAATGGAAAAACATATTACTAAAAGTAATATCACCACTACTTATATATCGCAAGTAATGAATATAGACCTGATTGAAACAGAAAGCTTAATGAATTTATACAATAGGCTAATGGAAATACACGGACAAGCAGTAGTTCAGGAACCAGAATTTGTACAAGAGGAGTTAGAGATCATTCCAGAAGGAGAACATCAGATCTTTTTAAGTAGAGCTTATACTATAACAGAGGAAGAAAAAATAAAAGCAGCAGCCATTATTGCTGGAGAAGATAGTTATAGTTACGAGGGAGCCTTAGCATCTTGGACTACCGTTTTGAATAGATGTGATACTGAAAAATGGCAATGTTTTGGTGGAAAGGATCCATATCAACAATTAACATATTCAGGACAGTTTACTGCAGTGGAAGGTAAATTAACCAATTACTATCTAAATTCACCAGAAGAAATTCCTGATCATGTAATCCAAGCAATCGAAGATGGACTAAATGGATACCGCAATCATGAATTTACTGAATTTCGTGCTAACAAAGCATCCAATCGAGTTCAAATTGGAGAAAAAGGAAATTGGTATTATGGAAAATCAGATACAATTCCTAATTATGGCTATGTCACAACCGAAAAAGTAAAAATAAAATAAAGCGCTTCGTTTATGAAACGCTTTATTTTTGGCTCTTTACACAAGTCTCTAAAATGTCCAAAATTCTATTTTTCATATCATCATCTGATTTTTCCCAAACTAATTCAAAAAATACCCCCATTCCTGGTAGTGTAATTTCATCATTACTTTTAATACTTTCTTCGATTGCTTCTCGAAGGACATTAATATCATCCCCCTTAAAGTTATTGATAATATGACTTCTAATATCTAAATCCATATACATTCTCCTTTCTAATTATATTTTGTATTGAAAGGAGAAAACTTATACAAAAAAGTAAAAAAGAGCGGAATTTGGTTTCGCTCTTATTCTATCTATGTTAAAATAAAAAATGTAATTGCGGTGATAAAATGAAAATAATGATAGATGGACAACAAATAGATGTGATAGTAACCAAAAAGATCGGAACCAAAAACACTTATTTAAGAGTGAAAAGAGATTTGAAACTTTATGTAACTACAAATGCTTTAATAAGTGATAAAAAAATTGAAATGATTATCAAAGAAAATATGTTATCTATTATGAAAATGTATGAAAAACAATATAGCAAGCAAGAAAAAGAAGATGAATTTTATTATTTAGGAAAAAAATATGATAAAGTTTTAACAATAGGGAAAGAAGTTACCTTAGGAGATCATAAAGCTTTCGTCGGCAAAGAAGTAGAATTAGAAAAATGGTATAAAAAACAAGCAGTCAAGCTATTTAAAGAACGCTTAGATAAATGGTATCATAAGTTCTGTTATGATATTCCTTATCCTTCGCTCACGATTAGAAAAATGACATCTAGATGGGGAGTTTGTAACTCAAAATTAAAAAAAGTAACCTTAAATTTAGAACTAATAAAAAAAGAATTAGAATGCTTAGATTATGTAATTGTTCACGAATTATCGCACTTTAAAGAGATGAATCATTCAGATCGATTTTGGAAAGTAGTAGAAAAAAACTATCCAAATTATAAAGAAGTAAGAAAGAAAATGAAAAATTATTAGAGGTGACAAAAATGGACTACGAATTTCACACTTTTTACAACTTGAATACTACTTGGTATACAAAAGAAGGATACAATCTCTTCTTTCATTATCAACCAGAAGCGAATACAGAGAATGAAAGTATATACTTAAGTTTCTATTTAATTGATATGTTAACT
>JAQXIG010000073.1 GCA_029007685.1 bacterium
GGCAAATTTAAAGTTGAACTTGAGAATGGTCACATTGTAGAAGCCCATGTTTCTCGTAAAATCCGAATGAACTACATTCGCATGTTACCATGTGATACCGTAACTATAGAGTTATCACCTAATGATTTAAAACATGGGAGAATAACCTATAGAAAGTAGGAGGGAATAATAATGAAAGTAAAACCATCTGTAAAGAAAATGTGTGCAAAATGTAGAATAATCAGAAGAAAAGGTAAAGTAATGGTTATTTGTGAAAATCCAAAGCACAAACAAAAACAAGGATAATAAATAGGAGGTGTATTTATGGCACGTATTAAAGGAATTGACATTCCAAATGAGAAACATGTATCAATCGCATTAACTAGTATTTATGGAATTGGTAGAAAATTAGCACTTACAATTTGTAAAGATGCAAATGTAGAGCCATCAAAAAAGGCAAAAGATTTAGATAATGATGAACTTGCACGTCTACGTGATGAAGTAAACAAATATCTAACCGAAGGTGACCTACGTCGTGAAGTTCAAATGAACATCAAAACGAAGATGGAAATCAATTCTCATGAAGGAAGAATGCATAAAAGAGGATTACCAGTAAGAGGACAAAGAACATCACGTAATGCTCGTACTCGTAAAGGAAAGCCAAAAACAATTGCAAACAAAAAGAAATAATAAATTGAAATAAAGGAGGAGAGACTATGGCCTACAAGACAAGAAAAAGAAAAGTAAAAAAGAATGTACCTGAAGGAGTAGCTCATATTCATTCAACATTTAATAATACAATCGTAACCATAACTGATAAAGAAGGAAATACCATCAGTTGGTCATGTAGCGGTGGAATTGGATTTAAAGGTAGTAAAAAATCTACCCCATTCGCTGCTGGTATGGCTGCAGAAGCTGCAGGAAAAGCTGCTTATGACATGGGAATGAGAAAAGTAGAAGTATTAGTTAAAGGCATGGGGCCTGGACGTGAAACAGCAATCCGTTCATTACAAACTGCCGGACTTGAAGTTACCGCTATTTCAGATGTAACTCCAATTCCACACAATGGATGTCGTCCACCAAAACGCCCTCGTGGGTAATTAAAAAAAGGAGGTTAGTTTCATGTTACAATTTGAAAAACCAATATACAAAATTACCGATTCTGTAGAAAGTAACTTTTACGGAAAATTTGAATTAGAACCATTAGAAAGAGGATTTGGAACAACATTAGGAAATGCCTTAAGAAGAGTGATGCTTTCATCTCTTCCAGGAAGCGCAATTACCAGTGTAAAAATTGAAGGAGTATCACACGAATTCCAAACCATTGATGGTGTAGTAGAAGATGTTGCATTAATCGTTTTAAATCTAAAAGATATTGTAATTAAAAATCATTCTAAAGAAAATAAAGTAATTCGTCTTAATGTAAACAAAGAAGGACCAGTGACTGCTGGAGATATCGAAAAAGATGCAGATATTGAAATTTTTAATCCAGATAAAGTAATAGCTAACCTTGCCAAAGGTGGAAGCTTAGTCATGGAAATGACAGTAGGAAATGGTAGAGGATATGTAAAAAGTGACGACAACAAAAAACTATTAACTGATAAAAAAGTGGGAACAATCGCAATTGACTCTCTATATTCTCCTATTGAAAGAGTATCTTACGAAGTAGAACCAGCCCGTGTTGGACAAGACGAAAGCTATGATAAATTAGTTCTTGAAGTTTGGACAAATGGTTCCATGAGACCAGAAGAAGCAATCGCTTTAGCATCACGAATTTTAATTGAACACTTTGAAATACTAACAGACTTAAGTAATATCGCCGATGTAACAGGCTTAATGATTGAAAAAACCGAAGATCCAAAAATGAAAGCATTGGAAACAACTATTGAAGATTTAGATTTTTCAGTTCGTGCTTATAATTGTCTAAAACGAGCAGGAATTCATAATTTACAAGATTTAGTAAATAAATCAGAATCAGATATGATGAAAATCCGTAATTTAGGAAAGAAATCATTGAAAGAAGTATTAGATAAAATCAGAGATTTAGGTTTAGTACTACGTGATGAAGATTAATAAGAAGGAGGACAAAACATGGCATATAGAAAATTAGGGCGTACGAATAAGCATAGAAGAAGCTTATTAGCGAACCAAGTAAAAGATGTGATTAGACATGGAAAAATTATGACTACGGAAACAAGAGCCAAAGAAGTTCGTAAATTCGTAGATAAAATGATCACTTATGGAAAAGACGGAAGTTTAGTCTCAAGAAGAAAAGCATTAGCCTTCCTTCAAAATGACACAGAAGCCGTTAAAAAAGTATTTGATGAATTAGCACCACGTTATAAAGAAAGAAATGGTGGTTATACTAGAATCATTAAAATGAACGAAAGAAGAGGCGACGATGCCTTAATGGTAATTTTAGAATTAGTATAATTAGTAATAGAATCGATAAACTGTCGATTCTTTTTCTAGCATAAAAATAATACAATAAAATCAAAAAAGGAGTAGTAAAATGATACCGATAGAAAAAGAAAGTCAAAAACAAATTTCAACCGCAATAACCAAATTAGTAGTTCCCTATTTAGATGAATATGATAGTCAAATAGATGGTGTTTTATTATCACCATATAAAATAGGAGCGAATCAAAAAATTGAGATCATAATCGTAAAAAAACAAGCATCTGATATCAACTTATTATTAGAAGAAAAACAAATCGAAAATTTAACAATTCATACGATAATAAGTGAAGCTTATAAAATAACTAGAGACTTCAAAACGTCATATCCAGTATACGATCCCAAAGGAACTCTAAGTAAAATAAAATATAGAATTGAAAAGGATCCTGAAGTGAAACCATTCTATAACAGTGAAGAACTACCAACTGAAATAATCACTTGTGTAAGACAAAACATAAAAGTGAAAAGATATCAAAAGTAAAGAATCCAAAAGATCTAATAAAAGATTAATATAATGAGAAATAATTTTGCAAAGTGAATTGATGGAAATTTTCATTTGTGATAAAATTAAAAAGCAAAGGAGGAGTAAATATGGCAAAATATAAATGTATGATTTGCGGTCATATCTACGATGAAGAAAAAGAAGGTATACCGTTTGAAAAATTAGATGATAGCTGGGTTTGTCCAAAATGTGGAGTACCAAAATCTATGTTTGAAAAAATTGAAGAAAAAACAACAGAAACCACAAAAGAAGTGCCCAAGGTAGCAATAGAAACACCAACATCTTTAGAAAACTACTTAAAAGCTTATCAAAATAACCAAGAAAAAGAAGAATGGATAAAAGATAT
>JAQXIG010000074.1 GCA_029007685.1 bacterium
TTAAAAAAATAGGCAATTTTGGTGTTTTAAGTCGTGGATTAAACTAGATTTTTAGGCAAAATCACAACTTTTTTAAGAACTTTACAAAAAACACTTGTAAAAACTTAGAAAGTCACAAAATTAAAAAAAATAAAGAAAAAATAATATCAAAGCGATATTATTCATAATTATAGCATTTTATCTAAATCTTTAGGAACATTATCTTTCAATATAGCATTCACAATCTTGTCTTCTTTTTCTTTACTGACTTCTTTCCCAGTAAGCCCTCCAATTTCTTGAACCAATTCATGCAATACTTTTTCATCTTTCATATTAGATTTTTGCAGTTTACTAGCAAGAGACATAATAGTCTCTTTATTCACCCCTGATTTATCTTCCACTTTTTTAAAAAAAGAATCTCCGAACATAAAAAAACCTCCTACATCATTATATGCAAGAGATAGATTTATGATGAAAAAAATCAAATATCATACTTTCTTTTCCCTAGTTTTTTTTCATATTTTTCACGACGTTTTTGAAATTCTAAACATTGCTTGCGATAAACATCTTCTGGAACTTGATGTTTTTGATATCTCTCATCTAATATCTTTTGTGCTCGATCTAAACCTTCTAATTCTGTTTTAGGATCTCTTCGATCTAAAAACCATCCCATAACACCCATACTCTCCTCCTATTAAAACTATTATACCACAAAACTAAAAATAACTAATATGAAAGAGACAATAATTAACTTTCTATTTGAGAAACCTTCTGAAACCAATTAAGGTCTATTTTTTTACTAAGATCAAGTTGCAGCTCAATACGATTACCATTCGTATCACTCTTTATAAAAATAGAATGTTCTATAAAAGTAATAGAAAAAGTCTGAAATTTTTCCACAATACTATGAAAAAGCAAATCGTAAAATATTTTACTATTCTTATAAGGAATGCCTAAATCATGATAACGAAAATATCTATTTTTCGTAACCGAAACTGTAATAACCATAAATTTCCCGTCTTCAAACTGATGTTGACCTAACGTAATAACACCTAAAGTATCAGAACCATATACCAGAATTTGTGCAATATAGTCCAAAATCAAATCTACTCTTTTTTGAATGATATCATCCATAATACTTATTCTTCTCCTTTATTTTTAAACTGCAAAATAATCGGTGTCCCTTCAAAATCAAAATTTTCTCTCAATTTATTTTCTAAATATCTCTCATAAGAAAAATGAACTAACCCCTTATTATTAACATGGAAAATAAACTTAGGTGGTTTGGTCCCCGCTTGATTAGTAAAATATATTTTTAAACGCTTTCCTTTATAAGAAGGAGGTAAATTCAGAGTATAAGCATCCATTATAACATCATTTAAAACACTAGTTTTTACTTCTCGCTTAATATTTTCACTAACTTTTAAAATTTCTGGCATTAAAGTATGAATTCTTTTCTTAGTTAGTGCTGATAAAAAAACAACAGGAGCATAGCTCAAAAATTGAAATTCACTGCGAACTAATTTAGTATAATCTTTAATATTAGGATTTTCCACTGTATCCCATTTATTAACTACAATGATTAGTCCTTTTCCTTTTTGTAAAGCATAACCAGCTATATGCTTATCATGTTCAATAATTCCTTCTTCAGCATTAATAACTAGCAAACATAATTCACTTCTGTCAATAGCTTTTAAACTGCGAAGCAAGCTATACTTTTCGATACTTTCAAAGATTTTTCCTTTTTTACGCATACCAGCAGTATCTATTAACAAAAACTCTTCACCATGATATTTCATAACAGAATCAATAGCATCACGTGTTGTTCCAGCTTCGTTTGATACAATTACTCTTTCTTCATTAAGCAAAGCATTAATTAGGCTACTTTTTCCTACGTTTGGTCTTCCAATTACACAAAATTTTAATCTGTCATCCTCTTCATCTTTTTCATACTCACAAAAATCTTTAGTAATTTCATCTAGAAGTTCATAAATTCCTGTATTATGTTCAGCGCTAATTGGAATATAAGAATCAAATCCCAACTCATAAAAATCATAGACATGGTTTTGACTATTTTTATTATCAACTTTATTAATAGCAACGATTACTTTTTTATCTGTTTTTCGTAACATATCGCGTACTACAATATCATTGGTAGTAATTCCTTCTTTTCCATCAACAATAAATACAACAACATCTGCTTCTTCAATCGCAATTTCAGCCTGTATCTTTATCTCATCATTAAAAATTTCTTTACTAACATCAATACCACCAGTATCAATTAAATGAAATCTAAAATTTTTATAACTAGTCTCACTGTAAATTCTATCTCTAGTAACACCAGGTGTATCTTCAATAATTGAAATTTTACTACCTACTAGTTTATTAAATAAAGTACTTTTTCCGACATTTGGTCTTCCAACAAGTGCTACAGTTGGTAAATTCATCAACTCCACCTCCTAACAATGAGCCTATTTTATCATAAAAACATAAAAAAGTATAGACGAAAAAGATAACCAAGTTGTTATCTTTTCAGAAACTTAATATCACTACTATAAAAACATACTATAATATAGTGACTATCTTCTATGACATGGTAATCAATTTTAAACATTTTCTAATTATGA
>JAQXIG010000075.1 GCA_029007685.1 bacterium
ATATTTTTATAAGAAATATCTCCACCTATTCCAAATAGTTTTCTTATAATTGGGGGACTCTTCATTTTCTTTGATTTAATTTTAATATCAGCACTATTTCTGATTGAATCCATAGGGCTAATTTTCGCTGCTTTATTTGCACTTCTTAATGCAGAAAAATATATTGTAATTATACCTAGTAATATCGCAATAATAACAGCAACCCAAGAGAATGATAAAACAAGTTCTAATCCATCAGAAAACATATCTTTCATTAATAAATTACTAATTATTACTAGTATATAAGAAGCAACAAATCCTAATAGTATTCCTAGTGGTATTCCTATTAAACCAAGTATTGTTCCCTCATAAAATACATTCTTTTTAATTTGCTTTTTAGTAGCCCCAATACTTCTTAACATACCATATTGTTTAATCTTTTCTGTAATAGAGATATCGAAACTGTTTTTAATACAAAATACAGATGATATCACTATAATTATACATACTATGGCTACGACTACTCCAAGCCCTCCCATTGCTTCATCACCTAGTGGATTATTCTCAAGTTGAAGTAAATATCCATTAATATTAAAATCATATTTAGCTTTTTCTAACTCTTCAATATATCGATCATACTCTTTTTCTTCTGATTCTTTAAAATTATGTTTAAATCCATTTTTAAATATGTTTTCATCTATTTGTAATATATTAGAGGTAATACTTAAATAATTCCTTGATCCATTTTTAGTATACTTTGCGTATACATCAACTTTATTTGATAAAGAATCTTTATTTAAGAAAGTAATAAAAGTATATCCTGGTGCTGTATAACTTTCAATATTCGTTGCTGGTCTTTCAATCATTCCAACAATTTTATACGTCTTAGTTTGTGTATCTTTTAATTCTTCATTATTCTCTAAATTAAACGGATTATCTTGAAACAATTCAATTTCTTCATCATTAAATCTTTTTCCAATATCTAATGTAATTGAATCTCCTATATTCAAAACTACCCTACCATTCGTTTTTAAATGACTAGGTATTAATACTTCTTTTTCATTTTGAGGTAATCTACCATCTATTAATTTAACTGATAAGTTTTTTAATGCTTTACTTGTAAATCCTTTAACAAATACATAAGGTTTGTCATCATTTTTAGATTCTGGAAGATTGGCATAACCAATATTACTAGTTAAATATACTTCACCAATTCCTCTGTTATTTTTAATAGTATTTACTTCATTAAGAGGGACATCGTGAAATGCTACATGGAAATGCCCTTGATGATATGTTTCATAATTAATTAAAGATTTTATTGCACTAGAATACATTGTTGCTACTGCTGTAATAAGTGCAACAGAAAGCATAATTCCTATTATAGTTACAATAGTTCTTTTTTTATTTAACTTTAAATTTTTGATAGTCAATTTGCTAAGTAAGTCCATATTATTTATACCTCCTCAACAATTTTTCCATCTTCAATTTTAATTATTCTATCAGCAATTTTGGCTATTTCCATATTATGAGTAATCATTATAATCGTTTGCTTTAACTCTTTATTTGATTTTTTTAATAATGCGACTATCTCATCACTAGATTTTGAATCGAGATTTCCAGTTGGTTCGTCAGCTAAAATGATCGTAGGGTTTGTGATTAGTGCTCTACCTATACTTGCTCTTTGCTGTTGTCCTCCTGATAATTCATTAGGGAGGTGATTTCTTCTATTTTTTAGTCCTAATAACTCTAGCATATTATTTAACACTTTTTTATCTACATCTCGGTTATCTAATGAAAGTGGTAAAGTAATGTTTTCTTCTACGTTTAATATTGGGATTAAATTATAAAATTGATATATTAATCCTACCTGTCTTCTTCTAAATATTGCAAGTTTGTCATCATTAAAATTAAATATATCTTTGCCATCAATAAATACCTTACCTGATGTTGGTCTATCTACACCTCCAATCAAATGAAGTAATGTTGATTTACCTGATCCTGATGCACCAACGATAGCAACAAACTCACCTCTTTCAACGGAAAAAGAGATGTGGTCTAAAGCTATTACTTTGGTTGAATCTTTTCCATAAACTTTAGTTAATTTCTCCACTTTTAAAATTTCCATAACTTATAATCTCTCCTTTTTTATAGATTCATTATATACTCGCTAAAGTTACAACTAAGTTACAAAAATTAAATTTTTTCTTTTTTGATGTTTATAAAAACGAAATCATTTATTAAAAATTCTTATCTAATCGCTCTTTATAGTTATCTTATTAATTAGGACAAATGTTAGTAAAACTGCTTCCTATTATCCAAAAATAATTTTTACTACTACAACTACAATTAAATATTTTGATAAATAGAATGAATTTTATATAAAATTGTCACAATTAAACTGATATTCAAAAAATATATATGTAATGAATCATTATATATTATAAGAAACAGCCACTATAACAACTGATAAGGCATTATCTTTTGAAATTTGGAGAATATTATAAATCAACTTCTTGATGACTGCACATTTTTAACAAGCTTACTTATATTTATGATGAACAAGATTTTAATTCAGAAATTTAAAACTAGACTTTATTGAATCCAATAGTATCTTCAAAATTTCTTTATCCATTCATCCCTATATGGTATATTTTGAATATTACACTAATTGATTCATTATTTAACACAAATTTTGTTTTCAAAATGTTTTTCTATTTTGTTCTTTTTTCTTTTGAATTCGATAAATGATTCTCATTAGCATTTTCGTTGATAAAAATCTTCCAAAAAATCTAGCAAGTTTCATTTTTAATCCTGGTATAATTACTAATTTCCCTTTTAGCATTTGATAAACTGCATATTTGGCTACATACTTACTGTTTAATGGTTTTACAGCAAATTTTACACCGGCTACTTTATTAAAATTAGTATTTACTGGTCCAGGGCAAAGACAGGATATTTTTACGTTTGATTTTTCTTTTTTTAATTCGTAATGGATAGCTTCGGTCAATCTTAGAACATAAGCTTTGCTACTATAGTAAGTTGCCATTAATGGTCCTGGTTGAAAAGCAGCAGAAGATGCGACATTTAAGATATAACCTTTATTTTTCTTTTTCATATCGCGTAAGAATAGTTTCGTTAATATATGTACTGCTTTTATATTGAGGTTGATCATTTCTAGCTCTTTGGTTAAATCGGTTGAGGTGAAAGTTCCGAAATCACCAAAGCCAGCATTATTTACCAAAATATCAATATCTTCTTTTTTGCATAAGACATACAGTGATTTTATATTATTTTCATTGGCTAAATCCATAATGATAATTTTTACTTTTCCTTTGAATTTTTTTACGGCTTGTTCTTGTTTTTCTTTGTTTCTTGATACTACAATAATATCGCATCCTAGATCATTTAGATATTTAGCGATTTCTAAACCAATACCAGAGGATGCTCCTGTTATTAAAGCTTTCATTGTATCACCTCAATTTCTGCTTAGTTTAAGTATACACTTCTATTTTGGATTTGTCACTTATTTGTCAATTTTTGTCAGAAAAAAAGGACTATGTGTCCTTGTGTTTATCTTTTTTTATTAGGCATGATCAATATTTGTATATTTACTGATATCATCATTGATGGTGATCAAATCATCTTTTGATAATGCATGAATATTTTTATGACCAGCAATTCTAGCAAACGTTTTTAGCTCTTCGTTAGTTGTATTTAAGTAGTTTTCTAATCGTTTGGCACTTTGTTCTATTTTTATGCGACTTCTTAATTCTTCATTTTGGGTAGCTACACCTACTGGGCACATTCCAGTTTCACAGATTAGGAACTGTTCACAGGCTGCTGCTACCATAGCTGAGGTTGCAATCGCCACGGCATCGGCTCCTAAGGCTAATGCTTTGGCAAAATCTGATGAAATATGAAGTCCTCCAGTAATGATTAAGTCGATATCTAATTTGTGTTCATCTAAATATTTTCTAGCACGAGCTAACGCATAAATTGTTGGTACACTAGTTGCATCGCGTATTACTTTTGGACTAGCACCAGTGGCTCCACCACGACCATCAATGGTAATGAAATCAGGTTTTGCATAAGATATAAATTCTAGATCTTTTTCGATACGTCCTGCGGCAATTTTTACACCAATTGGTCGTCCTTCGGATCTGATTCTTAATTCTTCTACTAATTTTTTTAAATCTTCTTTGCTATTAATACTATCAAATTTTGATGGACTGATGATATCTTCTCCGACTTTTTTATTGCGTACTTTGGCAATTTCTTCGGTTACTTTGCTACCTGGCAGATGCCCACCCATACCTGGTTTTGTTCCTTGTCCAATTTTAATTTCAATTGCATCTACTCTTTTTAGATTTTCATCAGTTACGCTATATTTATTAGGAACGTATTCAAAGATATATTTGTAAGCATTATTAATTTCATCCTCTAAAATTCCGCCTTCACCACTTGCGATTGCTGTTTTTACTTTGCTTGAGCCAATAGCTAGGGCTGTTTTGATTTCTTTTGATAATGCTCCAAAAGACATATGCGAGATGAAAATGGGACTTTCGATCACCATTGGTTTTTTCGCATTTTTTCCGACGATA
>JAQXIG010000076.1 GCA_029007685.1 bacterium
TAGCTCGAGAACTGAGTCTTGATGAAATCCAAAAATTCACTACCAGTTTAGAAATCGAAGCTTTTATCCATGGGGCTTTATGTGTATCCTATTCTGGTCAATGCTTATTTAGTAGTTTGCTTTTCGATAGAAGTGGTAATCGGGGTGAATGCGCGGGGATTTGTCGACTCCCCTTTACTTTATATGAAGAAGAAAAATTGATAGAAACATCTGGAAAATATTTACTGAGTCCAAAAGAATTAAATACTTTAGCTCATATCAAGGAATTAATGGAGTCTAATATCACTAGTTTTAAAATCGAAGGTAGAATGAAAAATCCTACTACGATTGGCTACATTACTAGACTTTATCGTATGCTAATAGATCAATATCAGCAAACAGGAGAAGGCAGTATATCAGAAATTCAAGCAGAAGAATTAAAGTTGCTATTTAACCGTGGTTTTACTAGTGGTTACTTATTCCATCAACATGGAAAAGATATTATGAATCCCAATAGTCCTAATCATATTGGGGTAGAAATTGGCCAAGTAATTGAAGTTACCAAAAACAAAATAAAAATAAAGCTAAGCAAAGAGCTTTCTCAAGAAGATGGCATTCGTTTTATGAAAGAAGATAGGGGAATGATGATCAATTTTATGTATAATGAGAAAGGTCTACTCATTAACCAAGGAAAAGTTGGAGAAATTATTCAATTAGATAATAAAATGAATGTCAAAGAATTAGGACCTGTAGTGAAAACCATTGATAACAAGCTAGTATCAACTCTAGAAAATTACCAAGAGAAAAAAATTGAAGTAAAGATCAAAGCTACTATTACCATTGATCAAGGTTTTTGTTTAGAAATCAGCGATGGTACTCATACCGTTTGTCAAACCAAGAACATCGTTTCTGTGGCTATCAAGCATCCTACTAGCCAAGATCGTGTAAAAGAACAATTGGAGAAGTTAGGAAATACCCCTTTTAAAGCTAAGGATATTTTGATTACTATGGAAGAAAATATCTTTATTCCAATTAAAGAAATAAATGATTTAAGAAGGGAAGTGGTGAGTGAGTTCATCACCATTCGTGAGGAAATGGGACCAATCTTTCAAGAAAAAACAATCCCGAAAGTATTTACTCCTCAGCCCCAATCTACGAAAATTAACCTGAATGCTCTAGTAAGAAACGAGGAACAATTACAAGCTTGTCTTGAAAATGGGATAGATACGATCTATGTCACGAATAAAAAATTATATGATCAATATAAAAATTTAGGAAATATTTATTTAAGATTAGAAAGAGTCCTATCACACCATCCAACTTATCATAATGAGAAATTATTAGTTACCGAAACTGGTTCTTTAATTTATACCACTGATAATGAAGTATTTACCGATTATTATTTAAATGTAGTGAATAGTTACTTTGTTGATTATTTGATAAAAAATAATGTAAAAAGAATAACCTTATCACCTGAGTTATCTTATCAGGAGCTTCAAAACATGAAAAATATTCTCCCTGATGTATCTCTATGTGAAATGATTATTTATGGAAGATTAGAAATGATGATCATGAAATACTGTCCACTCAATATGCTTATTCATGATGGTAACTATCCTTGCCAAATATGCAATAATGGTAAACAATATTATTTAGAAGATCGTAATCATGAGAAATATCCTCTTGTGATCAGTCATGGACTTACTCACGTTTTAAATTATAAAAATTTAGAATGTAGTCATTTGGTCGCCTACCAAGAGTTAGGAATTAAAAATTACCGCTTGGAGTTCTTCGATGAAGATTATCAGTTAGCGATAAAAGTCATAAAAAAGTATCAAAAGCTTCTTATCAAACCATCATAAATATGGTAGAATAAAAATGTATGGGTAGGTGATAAAATGAAAAAAGATACCAATCATCAAGAAGAACAAAAAAACTTAGTTTTTGGTTATATTAAAATTATTTTCCTTTTTTTATTAACTGGTTTTGCGATTTTATTAGTACGAAATTGGTATGTAACGAGAGTAAATTATCAATTAAGTATTCCTATTATCAAAGAAACATTAATTCAAGAAGTAAATGGCGATGAAATTTACAATTATGTAAGAGCGAATGAGAATGTTGTGATATATATGGGAGTAGTAACTGATCAAAAATGTCGTGAGTTTGAAGAAATGTTTAATGAAATCATTACCGAAAAAAATCTGGAAACCACGATTACTTATTTAAATTTAACGGAAGAAAAGAAAGTAAAAAACTTTTTGAAAGAATTTAATAAATTTTATGACTCTAGGTTAAATAGTTATCCTGCTTTAATTGTATTTGAAGATGGCCAAATCAAAAATACTTTATCACAAGAAAATTCTAAATTAACCAATCAGGAAGTGATTACTTTTTTAGAAGAAAATGATATAGAATCAGAGGGAATGTAAAATGATTCATGTTGTATTGTACCAACCAGAAATTCCTGGAAATACTGGAAATATTATGAGAACTTGTGTCGCTACTAATAGTATGTTACATCTCATTAAGCCCTTAGGTTTTTCGTTAGATGATCGCTATTTAAAAAGAAGTGGTGTCAATTATATTGATAAATTACAGTATCATGTTTATGAGGATTGGCATGATTTTAAAACTCAGAATTCAGGGGATTATTATTATTTTACTCGATATGGTCATAAACCTCACACTAGTTTTGATTATTCAGATCATAACCGAAATATTTATTTAATCTTCGGAAAGGAATCTACTGGAATTCCCAAAGAGATTTTACAAACAGACCTAGATCATTGCATGCGTATCCCAATGACAGCTGATGTTAGGTCTTTGAATCTTTCGAATTGTGTAGCCATCTGTACCTATGAGGTGTTGAGACAACAAAACTATCATGAATTATTAAGAGAAGAACCTCATAAAGGAAGTGATTATTTAGAACGAGAATAATCCCGCCTTGTGAATATTAGTTCACAGGGGGTGTTATTGTTTGTTTTGCCAATTACGAGAGATTATGTCTGTAATGCAAGAAATTAATGTTGTGGAAGATAAGATTTCTTCCAGAATTTCGACCAAAAAAAATATTGAAAATTCCGTAAGAAAATTTCAATATTTTTTTATTATCATTTCCTAGTCTTACATATACAGTTTATTCTATAAAACCACTAGCTTTCAATTTAGAAATGATTTTTTCTTGTTTGACACTACCAACAATTCGAGCAGCTGTCGTTTGTTCTTCTCCATTGATATAAAAAATAACTGTAGGTGTAGAGCTAACTCCTAATTTATCTAGTTCCTCATTACTAAGCTTACTAATGTTAAGATACTTCACTTCCACTTTATACTCATTTGCCACTTTTTCTAAATTAGGCTTAAAAGTTTGACAAGCAGAACAATCATCTCTCATCACTTCTAAAATGAAAGTTTCTTTATTTTCCAGTAGTTGTTGATATTCTTTATAACTAATTTCCTTTAAATAACTTTTGGAACATCCAGTAACCAAGCAAATCGCAATCATAATCATAAAAATACTTAACTTTTTCATCATCATTATCCCTCACAAAACTAGTATAACACACTTTCCAAATTTTTTCTTTTTTTTTCGTGAAAAATACGATATAATGTAAATAATAGAGTAGCTAGTAGAATCGTGGAGGTGTAATTATGGTTTTGAGAAAGCCATATGCATTTTTAATTAAGAATTTTAAAAAAATTAATATGTTATTATTGGCCCTTGTTATTTTTACTTTATGGAAAAGTTTATCATTATATGGGTTCATCAAGGAATATGCATCTACTAGTATTTATAACAGTGTAATTGATTCTATCCATAATTATATAGGAGTATTAGAATATGGATCTTTGATTTTCATTATACTAATATCAGGACTTCTTGCTTACTTACTGAAATATAAGAATAAACCATATATAGCCTATGTGTTTATTCTAATAGCGAATTTAATTACTTTAATCTTTTATTTATATATCCAAAATTATTTTACTTATGAAGTAGTGGAGGCATTTAACTTAGCAGGGGCAATGGCTATCAGAGATATTGCTTTCATTTGTACATTACCTTACTATCCAACATTGATCATTTTGTTGATTCGTTCTATTGGAATCGATTTAAAGCGGTTTGGTTTTGGTGAAGATCGAGAATTTTTAGAAATTGATGAGAAAGATCGAGAAGAAGTAGAAGTAGAATTATCCTTTGATAAAGAACGTGTCTTTCGAAAAATAAAAAATAAGCTTCGTGTTGGGAGATATTTTTTCTTAGAACACAAATACTCGTTAAGTGCTGTTTTTATAGTAGTATTTCTAATACTAGTTTATAATATTTACCACTTCTTTTATGTAGAAAATAAAGTGTATGCGATGAATGAGCAAATGACAGCTAATTACTATAATATTATCGTAGAAAATACCTATATTACAGATAAAGATTATACCGGTCATCTAATATCGAATCAGCACAAGTACTATATTATTTTAGATGTAAAAATTCAAAATCTCTTAGCTACTAGTCGAAAATTTGATATTGAAAATTTCTTTTTGTTTGTTGATGAGAAAAAGTATGTCCCAACCACTAGATATAATCAATCTTTTGTGGATATGGGAAATCTCTATACTGGTAAGGAAATTGATGCAAAGGCGATCGTAAATTATCAATTGATTTATGAAATAGATAAACCAAAAACCGATACCAATTTTATGATCACTTACCAGGATTTAACATCTGATAAGAAGAAAAGTATCAAAGTAAAAATTAAAGTAAGAGATATTAGCACTTTTATTGTCAAAGATACGAAACAATTACCAGAGATGTTAACGATTCCCTTAAATTTGGAGGAGAAAAAAGAATTTTCTTTCGCTACAGCCCAAATTGTAGATTCAGCCAAGTATACTTATGAAAAATGTTATGTGTTAGATTGCCCGATTTTGGAAGGAACCGTAACAGCTCCAACTGGTAAAACTATCATGTATTTGAGAGGAGATTATGGGGAAGATAGTACTATGTACTTTTTAGCTTTTTTAAGAAAATATGGGATGATTCAATATAAAATAGGAGAAGAAACTTATCAAGAATCTGTTATGTCTGCTGTAAAAGGAATTTATCGTGGGAATCATCTATATTTATTAGTAGACGAAAAAGTAAAACAGGCATCTGAGATTTATCTTTATTTTACAGTACGTACTTACCAATATTTTTATAAAATAAAAGGGGAAATATAAAATGAAACAAATGTTAGAAAGTGTAAGAAAAAAATTAAATTTAAAACCAAAAGAATTTCAAAAAGTATTGATTGTTGGTGCTATTGGATTTGGAATTATTATCATTGGTGTATTAGCTTGGCAGTTCGTTTTTTCTAAATATCTTATTTTTAATCAGCGTGAGCAAGAATTTCTAGATGCTGTAAAACAATACTATGAAAGCAATCCTAGTTATTATCCGAAGCAAGGAGAAACGAATGAAGTGACGCTTCAAAGACTATATGATAACCAACAAATATCGGCATTGTATGTTCCTAAAAGTAAAAAACTGTGTTCCGCAGACAGTTGGGTGCGTATCTATCATAATGAGAAAGATGAATATGAGTATTATGTATATCTAGAATGTGGTAATTTTAAGTCGAAAGTTGATCACGAAGGACCAAAAATCGAGTTGAATGGTGAAGAAAAAATTATTGTAGATTATGGCAAAGAGTACCAAGATCCAGGAGTGAAAAGTGTGGTGGATAAAGTCGATGGCGAGATCGATATCAAACATGTTACCATTGATACTAGTAAAGTTAATGTCCATAAAGTAGGTACTTATACGGTAACGTATAAAGTCAAAGATAAGCTATATAATGAAACGGTAGTTGAAAGAACTGTAGTTGTTGCCAAAAATTTAACTGATTTAGTAAAATCAGAAACCGATGACAGCAATATTTATAAAGGGAAAAATCCAAACAATATTTTAGAATATTCCGGAATGCTTTGGCACATTATTAGGGTAAATGAAGATGGAAGTGTTAAATTAGCAGCTTATGATAATGTAGCGACTATTAACTATGGAAATAGTAAAAATCGTTTTGATACTAGCAATGCTCAGAGATGGTTAAATGAATATTTTTACAGTTACTTAAACAAGGCAAAAACATATCTAAAGACCGATAGTAAATGGTGTATCGATGATGTAGCATCCATAGAAGCTGCAACTTTAAACTGTACAACATACAGTAAAGAAAATCCAGTAGGATTATTAACATTAGGAGAATACTTAAGCACAAAAGATCAAACAGGAAGCTATTTAGAAACTATCAATCCTTATTGGTTGATTAATAAAGATAGTTCGGAAAATGTTTGGGGACATGATATGCTAGGATTAGGTGGTGTAGAAAACTTATCTGATACAAATTTGAATGGGATTCGACCAGTAATTAATTTGAAAGCGGGTCTTTATGTAGCAAATGGAGAAGGAAGCTATTCGAACCCGTACCGTATTGGTGATCATCAAAAGGGAAAAGAAAATGAGCTCCTAAATACTAGACTAGTTGGGGAACATGTGATGTATTCGGGTTATGAATGGCGTATTAGTGATATCGATAAAGAGGGGAATACAAAATTAGTTATGTTAGGACCATTAATGAATATCAAACAAGGGCATGCTTTGTATGATGGATATTCAAATACAAGCAGTATTATGAAATTTAACGTTACAGAGGAGGGGAATTTAGGATACAAATTAAATAACGATTATATTGATTTCATCAATGATGAATTGATTGTCAAGCATGAGTTTAAAGTTCCAACTTATAAAAAAGGCGCTTATTATAATGAATTAAAAACAGATACTTTTCAAGCTAAATTAAGTTTAATTAGTAGTTATGAGATGTTTAGTGGTAATACGGAGTTGAAAGAATATATAGGAGCAAATTATTGGTTGATAGATTATGTTCCAGAAGGAACAGTTGCTTATATGATTAATTCTCAGAATGGAACAACTTTTTTCGCTTCGCAAACATTATATGATAAGAATGGCATGAGATTAGTAGTGTACTTAGATAAAGATACAAGATTAGCGAAAGGATCGGGGACTCATTTTGACCCATACTATGTGAAATAGGAGTAATAGATGAAAAAAATAGCACAAAATGTAAAACTATCTATCATCATTTTAAGTTTAATGTTGGTGATTGGAATTATATCAGTAATCTTTTTTATTGATGAACAAGACTCCTATCCCAACCCTTATTATAAAATAGATTCTAGGATAGAAAATATAGAAGAAGAGGGGAAAGCTTTCTTTGCTACAGTTGGTTGGATTAAAGTTCAAGGAACGAATATTGATTATCCAGTCATAAGAGAAACTACCGAGGATTACTTCAGTGGACTCGATTATTTATGGCAACCTAATAATTCTTATGATACTGAAAATAGAATGACCATTTATGGTCATAACATTCAAAATGTTTCCAGTAGGCCGTTAATAGCAGATCCTACCCACACAAGATTTGAACAGTTAATGTCGTTTGTGAATGAAAAATTCGCTAAGAAAAATTTATATATTCAATATACCAAAGATGGTAAAGATGATTTGTATAAAATT
>JAQXIG010000077.1 GCA_029007685.1 bacterium
TGATTCGAATTACTTCTTTTTTTGGCAAAACTTCGAATACTCCATCCTGCTCCATTTTTTCAATTTCTTCTAATCTTTTTACTCTACTACGAATTGTTTTAAAATTGGTTAAAGTTCCACCCAACCATCTTTCGTTAATAAAATACATGTTTGTTCTAGTGGCATTTTCCTCTGCTGCTTCTTGTGCTTGTTTTTTTGTTCCTACAAATAGAATTTTACCACCATTTTTAGCAATTTCTTTTAAAGCGTTATAAGCTTCTTCTATCTTTTTTGCTGTTTTTTGTAAATCGATAATGTAAATATCATCGCGAGTTGTAAAGATGTATTCTTTCATCTTTGGATTCCATCTTCTTCTTTGATGCCCAAAATGAACACCTGCTTCTAATAAATAATTCATTGAGACTACTGTCATATTTTTTCTCCTTTTTCGTTTTTCTTCTACTAATTTCTAAAATATATCACCTTGTTGGCACTCGATATATCAATTCATTAATATGATTATTTTTGTAAAGCGTCTACTAGTTCCGCTTTCTTCATAGAACTATATCCTTCTATGTTTTTATCTTTAGCCATAGCTTTTAATTCTGCTACCGATAGTTTTGATAAATCAGTACTTTCTTCTTTTTTAGATTCCACTTGTTTTTCTGTTTTAGGAGTAGATTTTTTCTCTACTTTTTCTTTTTTTTCTACTTCTTGTTTTGTGATTTTACCAGCTTTGCCATCTTTTGCTATATTAACTAATTCACTAAATGTTTTTGGATCATTGATTGCAATTTCTGATAACATTTTACGATTGATCTCTACTCCAGCTTTGGTTAACCCTTCGATAAATCTTGAATAGCTAATTTCATTTTCACGACATGCTGCGTTAATACGTGTAATCCATAATTTTCTGAAATTTCTTTTCTTTTGTTTGCGATCTCTAAATGCATATTGTCCTGAATGCATTAATTGCTCTTTAGCTGTTTTATATAATCTATGCTTGCTACCAAAGTATCCTTTAGCTTGTTTCAATACTTTTTTATGACGAGCTTTTGTTACTGCTCCATTTTTAACTCTTGCCATATTTCTTCCTCCTTATTATTTACTATCTAAATTAGATAATATTTTTTAATCTCTTAGCATCCCCTTTATTTAAGTGAACACTTTTTCTTACTTTTCTATTGAATTTTGCTGATTTACTTCCTGTATTATGTCTTGAACCTGGATGTCCCATGGTTACAGTTCCGCTTTTTCTAATGTTCAATACTTTTTTTGTTCCTTTATGTGTTTTTATTTTTCCCATAAATATCCTCCTATTTTTCTCTTTTTGGTGCTAATAACATTGTCATGCTTCTACCATCTAATTTAGCAGCTTGTTCAATTATAGCAATTTCTTCTAGTCTTGCTGCAAATTTTTCTAGTACATTACGCCCCAATTCGGTATGAGCCATTTGTCTTCCTTTAAAACGAATCGACAATTTGATTTTATCTCCTTTTTCAAGGTATTTTGTTACATTACGAAGTTTTGTTTCAAAATCACCTATATCAATAACTGGTGATAGACGAAACTCTTTTAATTGTGAACTACTTGCCTTTTGTTTCTTTGTTGCTTCTTTTTCTTTCTTTTGTTTTTCGTAACGATATTTATTGTAGTCCATCACTTTACATACGGGTGGATTACCATTTGGATTCATCAATACTAAATCAAGACCGGCATAATTTGCTAATGTTAATGCATCTTGAATTGGTTTTACCCCTACTTGTTCACCATTTGGACCAATTACTAGAACACTACTTGCTTTGATCTGCTCATTAATTAGCATAGCATTTTTATTGTTTGCTATAAAAAACACCTCCATTAAATAGAAAAAGGTGGATACGATTTTATCCACCTAAAAACCAATTATAGTCTTATCTTTTTCTATAACGGCATTTGACCCAAAACTATATTGTAATCGGGTGGACTTTCATCGCTTTCCTTCTCTAATTTGTACTTATTATACTAGTAGGTGTGGTCTTTGTCAATATAAAGTGCAGGTTTTTCGAAGATTTTCTTAAATGATCTTAAATGAAAAATTGCGTTATAGTTAAATAAATAGAACTGGAGTTTGTCCATACACGAAAACAAGCATGTAATTTTTTGATATGCTGAAATATTAAATTTCGGAAGTGTAATCACATCATTATAATAAAATTTGTAGGTTTTTTCATATTATCAATTTATTTATGCAAATTTTAACTTTGAAATTAAATTGAAATTCAATTTTTCGTTTTGGTTATTTTTCTATATTAATGTTATTAATTTAAAGAAAAAAAGGACTTTATAGGTCCTTAGATTCTTTTAACATATTGACTTTCGTCAGCGTATGCGTCATCCATTACTGTTAAAGCACTTAAATCATACATTGAATTATACATAATAGCTGCTACCAAATCTTCTTCTGACGTTGTATTTTCAAATTCTACTTGATTGATAATATCTTCCGAATCATAGTATTCTATTTCTCCACCACCTGCCGGAATGCTATCATCTACTATCGGAGCGTAATTTGTGGTTTCCTCTGGTTGAGGCTCTGGCTGAGGCTCTGGTTGATGCTCTGGTTGAGACTCTGGTTGAGATTCAGGTTCAGTTGGAGTTTGTGTTTCATCTTTATTCTCTTGGTTGGTATCTTCATTATTACTTTCATTAATGACATCCTGAATAGTTCCTTCACTTCCACTTGGATCATCTGTAATAGAACCATCCTGAACATGATCTGATGGAATGTTTAACTCTGTAGATTCATTGTTGTTACTATTGGATTCTTCTGCCGATTTTATTTTGCTATAGTGATCTATTCCATCTTGCTTTGCCATATTATAAGTATTTCTTACATTAGCATCGCTAGAATTTGCCCACTCAGATTTAAATTCTCCACTATAACCATTAGCATAAGCATTATAAGTTTCGTTATAAATATTTTGTAAATCGTATTCCTCTTTTTTTGCTTGTTCTTCATGTTTTTGATGCGTTTCGGCTGTATCCCTTTCAGCTCCTACAGCGGCAGCCGCTTTCTCTTCTGCTTCCACGATTTTAGCTTCTGCTACTTCTGAAGAAAGACCAAATCCCATCAACATTTCTTTAGCTGATAGTGCACTACTAGTTGTTTTTGTTATTGTCGTCGTTTTCGAAGAAGTTACATTACTTCCTAGTTTGATGTTTTCTTGTGCTAACACCATTTCTGTGTATAGTTCGAAGAAAGTGTTGGCATAAGCAGGCATCTTATTTTTCTCTTTTAATTTTTCTGTTAACATATTTGCTATTAATTCAGGATCATATGAAAATTCTGTTAACTGATCAATAGTTTGTTGTGGACCATCAGCTAAAGCACGATCGATAATTTTATCTAACTCTTTTTCATCAAACTGTCCATTTTCATCTACTGCTAAAACAAGTGCTTCCTTAATTGCGTTTCTATTATCAGCAATAACTTGAGCAGAAGTTTCTAATTCTACTCGGAAACTATCAGCATCTCTAAATTTTTGTTCTTGTTCACCACAAGAGATATCCGCAATACTTAATTTTTCGCCATCAATTCCTAAGTAGTAGTTGTCAGCATTATAACCTAATTGTTTGATGTAATGTTCTTCATCAAAATTTTCGAACCCAGTTATATAACGAGCCATAAATACTTCATCAAATAAATCAGCTTTTACTTCTACTTGTTTTTGGTTATTTACAGAATATAAGATGATAGTATCTTTATAATCATTCAAATCCGCTATTCCTTGAGAAGCTGGAAGCATCGTTCTTAGAATGTAAGAAGTAGACGCTGCACGAGCTTTGGTTTCTTTTCCTTCAATATCACTATTAAAGTAATCTTGATACATTTGTTTTTCTTCTTGCATTAACTCTTCTTTTTCCGTACCATTGGCATTCATCATTTTAATATGTTGTACTTCGAAGGCTCTAATTACTTCTTGATCATGTTCATCATTAAATAATATTGCAATTCCAGATGGCACCTTACTGATTCTATAATATAAATTCATTCTTTCTAGTGCATCATTACTTAAATTCATAATCTCATCGGCATTAATATTCATGGAATTATAGATGGTAATTAATTCTTCATCTGTATACTCGTTCATTCTTACATGAAGAGCCATAGCTTCTTCTGGGGTTAAACCAAAGATAGCATTTTCTCCGTTGTTACTTGTTCTTGCCATCCAGTCTTGAGAATTGTTAAATTCTAATAAGAACTCTCCTACTTGGGTCCAAGCTTGCTTTTGAACATTATCTGTAGCATTCTCAATGTAATAATCCCAATTTTTTCCAACCATATCTGCTTTTACAATTTTATTAACTTTAGCTTCTTCTTCTTTTCGGTAATCTTCTACAACCATAACATTATTCTGTGCTACCTCTTTATCTTCTTGAGAATTTCCACAGGCACTTGCTGCAAATGCAACTGCTGCAGTTGTTGCTCCTATTCCAATTCCAATTCCTACTTTTTTTGATGATTGTTTACTTGCTTCTTTTCCTGTTTTTTTTGTCAATTGTTTTTGGCAAAAAGGAATTTTCCCTTTACCACTATGCACTATTTCTCGGATTGCTTTGGTTAGTTCTATTCTACCTGCTTGGTCATTCATATCAGCTGATACCGTAAATTCAGTATCAGCTAAGGTAATAGTTGCTTCATGAACACAATTTTCTTGTGTTGTGTTAGGATCAGCAATCTTATCAAAGACTACACAGTCAATTTTTTTAATTTCCTCTACATTTACATTTTTTAATTTATCTAACATATTATTCACCCCATTTTATTTAATTATTTATTTCTAGTTTTTCCAGTATATGTATATCCACTATTTAATAGTGTTGTGTCGTTGTAAGCACTCCATACGTAAGTAGTAGTTTCCGGATTTACCGTTTGACATGTTTTTTCACGATAGAAATGAACATTACCGTAAATTGGTTTTTCATCTTCTTTTTTGACAGTCTTAGTTTCCGTGATCGTTCTTGTAATGTACAATGGAATAGAACGTGTTTCTACACTTGTACAAGTTGCAGTTACGCTAGCTTCACTAGCATATGAATTTCCGCTACGTGTATATAAATTCCAAATTGTATAAGGATGGTTCGTACAACTACTTCCACATACTGAATAATCTACTCCTACTGGTACCCATTTTGAAGTTGAACTTGGATTTGACGGTGGATTATATCCTCTGTATTCTTGTCCTGTATTTTGCCAATCTCCACTCACTTGAGTAATCGTAGTTCCTGTTACTACATAATTGTAACCAGTACATACTTTATAGTCGTGTGTTCCTACTTGAACTAATTGTGGATAAGTAAATACTACTTTTTCATATACTGCATTTTTCTTACCAATTTGTACTTTTTTGAACCCTAAATCTTCCACTACTTTTTCAACTGTATTTACTTCGGTGATGGTTTCGTTATTTTTTAGAATTTTTGTAGTCCAACTTGACCAATTCGTACAGGTTGTAGGTACTGTCTTCTTGTATTCATATTCTTTTACTGGATCTGGTTTTGGTGTAGTACAATCTTTTTCATAAGCTACTTTATCTACTACATTACCTTTTTTATCATAATATTTTCCATTTACAATTTCACAGTAATGTTTTTCTGGTTCTGGTTTTGGTGTAGTACAATCCTTTTCATAAGCTACTTTATCTACTACATTACCTTTTTTGTCATAATATTTTCCATTTACGATTTCGCAATAATGTTTTTCTGGTTCTGGTTTTGGTGTAGTACAATCTTTTTCATAAGCCACTTTATCTACTACATTACCTTTTTTGTCATAATATTTTCCATTTACGATTTCGCAATAATGTTTTTCTGGTTCTGGTTTTGGTGTCGGAATTATGGTTGGTATAGGTTGTGGGGATGGTTTTGGTGTTGGTGTTGACTTTGGTGTTGAAGTCGATGTTGGTACTGGTTTTACTACTGTTTGTGTAATTGTTTCTTTTTCACAAATATCAGTAGAACAGTATGAGTAACATCCTAAGTGTACCAAAATATAATCTTCTTCATCGCCACATTTTAGATTTACTTTCATTAAATATTCTGTTTCTTTTTTCTCAATTGAAACATATGAATTCACTACATCGCAACTATTGCCATCTTTATCTACAAATGGAATTAATAGCTTCATGTTTAACATTTCTTGCAGTGTTATTTTCTTAATATCTCCTACTTTTTGTGGTAATCTTTCTGTTGTGTAATATGGAATCGCTGCATTTTTCATTTCTTGAATATTCGCATTAAAAATTTGACTTTTTAACGGATTTAAGGCATCAATGTATCCTTTCATATTTGGCCATGGTACTAACCAAATAAGTAGTAACACAAAGATAATAATTAAGATTAGTTTTAATAAAAACTCTTTTAATAAATGTCCTTTTCTTTCTTCGGTATACATATTATCTCCCCCTTTGATTTATGCCGTGTATTATAACATAAACCATACTGCTTGTCAACCATTTTTTTTAATAGTTACTACTGTACTACCAATATTGAAAAAATCTAAATAAAATTTTTCTACTAGTCTATCACGTTTTAGTACTTCGTGTACAGTTTTTTTTAAAATACCAGTTCCTTTGCCATGAATAATCACTACTTTTTGATTTTTCATACGATAATTATCGTAAATAAACTCTTTTACTAAGACCTTGGTTATTTCTCGATCCATCCCATGGAGATCTAGAGTTGGAGTATTCTTAAATATCATAACTATGTTCTAATTCTAATACTTCTTTTAAAGATGGCATCGAGTTTTTTCCTCCGAGTTTGGTTACTGAGATTGCTCCTGCAATATTCGCTAGACGAATGCTACGATAGAGCGAGTAATCATTGCTAATAAAATAGGTAAAAGCTCCATGGAAAATATCTCCTGCTGCAGTCGAATCTACTGGATTTGTAACTTTTAGTGTTGGAATGATCGTCATTTTACTTTCAATCTCTGTATAAGATCCAGCTTCTCCTAGTGTGATTACTATGGTATTATGAAAATCATTTTTTAGTTTCTGATAAGCAGCTAATAATGTTTGAGGGTCTTTTACCTCGATTTTGACTTTGGTGTATTCTTCAGCAAAATCTTTGGAACATACTAGATATTTTACATAATTACATAATTCTACGATTGAATCTTTTAAGTTCCCAGCATCTAATACACTAATACAGGTTGGGTTTTCTAATAATACTTTTTTAGAAATGGTCGGTTCTTCACCATCTACTAAGACAACGTCGGGGTGGATGGTGATACTTTGACATTTTACTTCTTCGTTTTTATTTCTACTTACAATAATAGTTCTAGAGCCGTTACTTGCGTTAGCTAAGATATAACTAGTAGTCGTATCAAACGTATTTGACACTTCTAAATAATCCATATTCGTTTTTACTTGTCGAAATTCCTCTTTAATTCTATTACCATATAAATCATTTCCAATGACACCAACAAAATGTGTTTCCATGTGCCATTTTGACAAAAGATAAGCAGCATTGGCAGCTGCTCCTCCCCCGCACTCTACACCTGGTTTAATTCTCATTTTTGTATTTTCAATTGGATAATGATCTACTGGTAAAGTAATATCATACGCTGCATGTCCAATACACATTACTTTTTTCATTTTCATCACCTATTTTCATTATAGCAAAAAAAAAATTATCTGAATATGATAATTCTTCTTTTTTTTAAAAAATCCAACTACTAAACCAACGAAGACTATTGACATAATCTGTCGTGGTCATCATTCCGGATACTACGGGATAAAAACAGATAAACAATAACACTACAATTGCCACATAGAATAGATATACACTATTATTTTTGATTTTTTCGGTAATCCACTTTATTAATGATACGATTGCTAACATTAGGAATGGAAGCACTGGGAAATAGTGATACATAAACATTACTCTTCCAATCCATAGATATGGTAAAAAACAACATAGTACGAATGCTAAAATGAATAAATCTTCTTTTCGGCGATTCAGAATCGATTTTGCTAGTACAAAAAGTCCGGCCACAATTCCCCCCCACCAAATAGCAGGATTTCCAATTCCTACAATAGTTGATTTTATATTTCCACCATAATATCCAACGTAATACCATACTGGTTTCGCCATAATGGGCCAAGTATACCATTCAGATGAAAATGGATGAGTTTCGGTTAAATTAGAGTGGTAGCTAAACATATTTTTGGTTTGTTTAATAATACCAGTAATTCCCTCTACTTTACCAGGATATACTGCAGGGAATAATAAATAAGATGCGATGTAGATTATTAGTGGAACTACTATAAAAAATACGCAACATGATAATACAATTTTTAATGCATCCTTGTCTTTTTTTCTTTTTCCAGTATTATGATACACTAAGTGAGTAAAAAATACTATTGCTAATGCAAGGCCTGCATATAATCCTGTCCATTTGGTGGCGATGGCACAACCAATAAATAAACCAGATAAAAATAAATTTGTTAATTTTTTAGATAATGGATCTTTTTTCTTTAGTAAAATATATTGATACATAAATAATGCTGATAACATAATAAATAGTACTAAGAAACTATCTACAGTTCCCATTCTTGTTTGGGCAAAATGGAAACAATCAAATAGCATTAATAGACTAGCTAGTATTGCCCATTTTCTATTTTTGAAGACTCTTTTGGCTAAGATATAAATTACAGGAATCATGAAAATACCTGCAATATTTCCCATCAAGCGATAAGCAAAGGTATTCATCCCAAATAGTAAAATAGGAATCATCATGATTAGCTTCCCTAGAGGTGGATGGACCCACTCATTGGTTGGAATACCATGAATATATTCGTATGCACTTCTTGCAAAATAAATTTCGTCAAAGTAAGCACTGTTTTTATAGCTAATGGTCGATGGCACAGTATCTGGTTCATCTAAAACTGGTGCACTTTGATCATCACTGGCTTTAGCTATTACTTTTTCACCATATTGATTATATAATTGAATTTCTCCTAAATAGCTATTATCTTGTTTGGATACAAATTTGAAATATTGGTAACTTTGATCTAGTGGGATATCATACCATGAAAATACCATATTTTGTTCTAATGTAGTGATAAAGGTAAAATTAGAACCGTCATTTGATCCAAAAATATTATAATTACCTATTTCTGGTCCCGCATAAACTCTTGCCATCGAGATTTGTTCACTTTTTTCTAATTCAATTCCAACTTCTGTTCCTTCTGCTTGGAAGTGATAAAAAGTTTGTGGATTTTCTAGAGTTCCTAAATTATGAAATGCTAGGATTGAGTATAGCAATACCATCCCCCCCATAATGATCCAGTCATTTCTTTTTAATTTGTGATCATTATCTCTTAAATAAGATTTTACTTTTTTAAACCAAGTAACTTCTTCTGCTTTTTCTTTTTTCATTATATGGCCTCCTATATTATATATCATACCAAAAAAAGAACTATCTTGAAAGATAATTCTTTGTTTTTTTTATGTATTAAGGGATGATTATAAAAGTGAAAAATTTTAACATCTATAGAAAAAATCCTTGGTTTTAACGCTTTTTTTGACCAATACGGGAGATGGTATTTTATTTTCAAAATATTCAATTTTTTCTTCTAAAAACTTATCTAACATCAGAGCCTCATTATCAAATATTGTACGTTGTTCTGTTAGATCTGGAATCTCTACTTTATTAAAATGTTTTTGACACTCAATCAACTTTTCTTTTTCGCTATTTACTTTTTCTAAATTGTCTTGTTTTTCAATACAAAGAGGCTTTAACCCCTTATAGATTTCTTGGTTATTTTTTAAATTTTCTGTAGCTTCTTCTTTCATAATCGATTTTAGATCTACGGCATTTTGAATCAGTAATTTCTTACACATTCGATACTTATCTAAAACAAACTTTGTAGTGCCTAATAAAGTAATAGATATTCCCCCTGCTATAAATGGTGATATTGGAATTAACAAGATATAGCATAGTGTCATAGCTATCGCTAACCCTTTCAACTTTTGCTTTAAATCATGATATTTTATGATATTTTGATAAATGGTATTTTCCTTACTTAACGATAATAGTTCTTGATTCATATCATGTACTTCTTTCGTTAAATAGTTAGATTGTCTTATTAAATATTGTAATCGTTCATTATAATTTTGTTGTAAATTCATAGTATTCCCTCTTTCTTGCGTTGTATTATAACATATCGCTATTACGGACTAATTGTTCTCCTTTTCGCGTATAGCCGCTTGTGCAGCAGCAAGACGAGCTACTGGCACTCTGAATGGGCTACAAGATACATATGTTAATCCTAGTTTATGACAGAACTCTACGCTAGCCGGATCTCCACCGTGTTCTCCGCAGATTCCAAGTTTGATATTAGGTCTAGTTAACTTTCCTTTGTCGATTGCTAGCTTCATTAATGATCCTACTCCTTCTTGATCAATCGTTGCAAACGGATCTTTTTCAAAGATTTTTCTATCATAATAATCTTCCAAGAATTTTCCGGCATCATCTCTAGAAAAGCCATAAACCATCTGAGTTAGATCGTTGGTTCCAAATGAGAAAAATTCGGCTTCTTCAGCAATTTGATCAGCAATTAGAGTAGCACGAGGAATTTCAATCATTGTTCCCACAGAATACTCCAAAGTGATTCCAGAATTTCGAATCATTTCATCGGCTGTTTGACAAATGATATTTTTTACATAT
>JAQXIG010000078.1 GCA_029007685.1 bacterium
AAAATAAAGAAATGTTGTCTTATATGAAAGAAAAACTAACCGATATTGAAATAAAGTTTACTAATCGTTTAAAAAATCATCCTGTTTGTCTAACATCAGAAGGTCCTATTTCCTTAGAAATGGAAAAAGTAATCAATGCTATGCCAACCGATGAAAAAATAAAAGCAAAGACCGTAATGGAAATTAATATCAATCATCCAATCGCTACTAAGTTAAAAGAATTATATAAAAAAGATAAAGATCAATTGGAAAAATATACCAAAGTATTATATGCACAAGCGCGATTAATCGAAGGATTATCTATCGAAAATCCAACTGAAATTAGTAATTTAATGTGTGAGATTATGACCAAATAAAAAGTTCATTCCGAACTTTTTATTTATTTTTTTGAATATAGGTATTAGGATAATAGTGTTCTAAAATTTGGCGATAATGATATCCAGCTTTGGCCATGCCCTCCGCCCCGTATTTAGAAAGACCCAAACCATGACCATGTCCACGAGTTGTAAAAGTAGTATAATCATCTTCAATACTAACACTAAAATCGTTAGAATCAAGACCTAATCTTCGGGCTAAAATCAGACCATCAAAAACTTTGTCATCAAACTTTACATATTGTACTCGATGACCAATCGTACGAATTAAAATTTCAACCCTCGTATCCTTTGTAACTTTCATATCCAGTAAATTAGAAAGATAAGAATTAGGAACAACTCTTCTACTTACATAACCATGATCTAAATCCCAATCACTATCGACACTAATCAAATAAGGATAAGCAAGTTTTAACACATTACGTGAGTCCTCTGTTTTACCATTGCTAGCCAAGTGGTAATAAGCATCAATATAATCTCCCTCAAACATCAATACTTCATTTTTGGTTTCCCAAATAGCTTTCAATACTTTTTGCTCATACTCGTTAAAAGAACTTCCCCAAATTTCTTTTAAATATCGACGATCTCTAAAAATTTGAGTTGCATTATAATCCCTTATTTTAAGTCCTTTACTCATTCGTTTGACTGCATATGTTCTCGCAATAACGGCCTGTGCCTTTAACGCTTCTTCATGAAAAACAGCTGGCATTTCCCCGCTCACTACCCCAAATACATAATCTTCCAATTTAAGTCTTTCAATAATTCCCGTACTATGAGCCAAATCCACGAACTTCCCAATTCTCTCATGATCCAAAACTTCCACTAGCTCATCACGAATAGCATCATAATCATTAAGATAGATAGTAGCTATAACAATATCTTGAACAACGATAGATACTTTATTACCGTGAAAAGGAATATTTCGATTTTTAAGATAATGATAAATTTTACGATAAAAATTAAGATCGTACTGATAAACATTTGAAACAAAAAAATCATTAGAAAAATCTTGCATGGGATTAAGATATAAATAAAGTCTTTCTTCATCACTACTCGTAACAATCATATATTTATAAAACATAATATCACCTAATCATATTATGGCGAGAATACTGATATTTCATACATATAAGCCAAAAGAAAAACTAAAACTCAAAATGTCTTAGTTCCCTTTTTTTATCACAATCTCTGCCAGTAACATAATTTAAATTTGCAATGACTTTTTTCAAATTGATTTTCTTATCGTAATAAAAAAATTGATTGATTTCTTGAATCATTTTGACCGTTTTATACAAGCTTTTTGTATAAAGATCTAATAAAGAAGCCCTGCTACGAATCCTTTTATCAGTAGGATTATACCATATTTTATGATCTAAATTTAAATATTCCAGTTTTCCTCGCATCTTAATATGATAAGAAAGAGATATCTTTCGTAGTAGTGATAACGGACAAAGAAAATCAATAACACAATATCCCATTTTTTTTAGTCCCCAAGGATCATATCGAAATATTCGAAAAAACAACTTCATTTGTTGGATCGACTTTAAATAATAATTATGAAAATTTGAAATTCCAAATACTTCTCGATAAGTAAAATCCATAACTTCAATTAGTTTAGAATCTAAATCCTTTACATTAAAACAATACTGATGAACCTTAAAACGATGAGGAATAATTCCTTCTTTTAATCGAATTAAATAATTATCAAAATAAGCCTCTAAATCAGCATGTTTGTGATTGTATTTATAAGTAGAACGATCTTCTTTTTTATATTCCCCTGTTTTATAAATAACGTAAGGATGTATTGTCGAATCCAAAACATAATGAGAAAGCATCCCATATAAAAAAGCAATGATTTCAGGATCATACTGATAATGATTATACTTAATATAATTAATCAAAGTAGAAAAAAATTCATAAACCTTATTTTGATGAAAGTAAGAACCAAACGCTCGAACTTTTTTTCCTTTTTTGAAATTAGTAATATTATAAAAAAACAAAACATCCATATTTTGAGCAGCAACCTTTAATAGTTCCTTCTGATTTATCAATAACTCTTTACTTTTAATTCCTAATCTATCATAAACATCCATGATAAAATAAGCATGAGTAATAGAACTAGCCATATAATCACATCCATAAAAAGTATATCATATTTTAAGAAAGAAAAAAACAAAGTAATTGTTAGCTAGAAAAATTGTTAGCTAGAAAAAACACAAAAACTTTTCATGACTTTTTCATATATTTTACACAATTACTATGATATAATTTAAAATAGGTGATATAGGATGGCTATGAACAAAGATTTTAAAACGCTAGAAGAGCAGATCATAATTCTAGAATATAAAGGTCTAAAAATAGAAGATAAAGAATTTGTAAAAAAAGTATTACTACGTGAAAATTACTTTTTTCTAAATGGTTATCGTCATCTATTTTTAAAATCCAACAACGATCGACATTTCATAGAAGGAACTACCTTTGAAGAAATATATAGCCTGTTTCTATTTGATAGACAGTTTAGAAATATTCTATTTAAAAATCTATTAATCATCGAAAACAATATGAAGTCGATTATTTCATATCAGCTATCGCATAAATATGGATATAAAGAAAGTGACTACTTAAAAACCAAAAATTTTACAAGTCAATCGAATAAACAAAGACAAATTAATGATTTAATCAAAAAGATGAAAAGACAAGTAAGAATCAATGCTCCACAACACGCTGCTACGATGCACTATGTAAACAATTATGGTTATATTCCATTGTGGGTCTTAGTAAAAGTACTATCATTTGGTATAGTAAGTGAATTATTTTCCATATTAAAAAGAGATGACCAGATTGATATTGCCAACATGTATGAATTAAAAGTAGATGCTTTAATCAACTACCTACCAATCCTAGCTAACTATAGAAATTTATGTGCTCACGAAGATATTGTGTTTGAAAATAAAACACAACGTGAATTAGAAGACACCTTATATCATAAAATGCTTAACATTAATAAAGTAGATGATGAATATGTATATGGAAAAAGAGACTTATTTGCTTTAGTTATCATTATTAAGCAGATGCTAAAACCCAATGAATTTAAAAATATGGTAGAAGAAATTGATCGCGCTTTAATGAATCTAGAATACAACTTAAATACGATAACCATTGTAAAAGTATTAGATCGAATGGGATTTCCAGAAAATTGGAAAGAATTAGCAAATATTACAAAGAGGGTGGAAGAATGAGAGGAAAAATAGTTAATAGTATCGTAATTTTATTAACATTAACATTAGCCTTTATATTAGGTGGTGGATTTACCTACTATCTGGTAAAAGATCAATTAAATATAAAAACAGAAACAACCAAAAGTACTAGAGAAACAATAGGGGTGATTAAATGTGATTCTGACATCAGTATCGATGAAACTGGAATTTCAACTGCCGTGGGAGAAATTTATGATGCAACCGTAACCTTACAAAATTACCAACGAGAAAAATTAAACTCTACTGGTAGTGGTTTTGTTTATAAAAAAGACAACCAATATGGTTATATCTTAACGAATCATCATGTAGTAGAAGGTAGTGATAAATTGATCGTTACCATGTCAAATGATGATCAAATAGAAGGAGAAGTTCTTGGAAGTGACGCCTATTTAGATCTAGCAGTAGTTCGTATTGATGTTGAATATGTAAAACAAGTAGCCAAAATTGGTACAAGTAGTGAGTCGAATGTGGGAGATACCGTATTTACTGTTGGGTCTCCAGTAGGATACCAATATCGCGGTTCAGTTACGAGAGGAACATTATCAGGCAAAAACCGTATGGTAACTGTGAGTGTCAATTCGACCAGTGATTGGGTGATGAATGTTCTCCAAATTGATGCTGCTATTAATCCAGGAAATAGTGGTGGTCCTTTATTAAATGTAAATGGTGAAGTAATCGGAATTAATTCTCTAAAATTAGTGGAAGATGAAATTGAAGGTATGGGTTTTGCAATCCCGATGGAATATGCAATGAAATTTATCGATGAATTAGAAAATGGTAAAGAAATTGAACGACCATTGATTGGGATTAATATGTTAAATGTAACGGATATTTATAGATTGTATCAATATAATATCATAATTGATCCGAGTATAGAATCTGGAGTAGTTGTTGTTGGTGTAGTAGAAAACAGTAGCGCAGCGCAAGCTGGTTTACAGAAAGGAGATATTATCACAGGAATTGGTGGTAAAGAAGTAACCAATGCAGCTTATTTAAAATACTTATTGTATCAATACGAAGTAGGAGATACCATTCAGTTAACCTATATCAGAGATAAAAAAGAAAAAAAAGTAAGTATCACTTTGACAAAAATGGAAAACTAAAAATTAGGAACTATTTACCATAAGATAGATAGTTCTTTTTTTCTATTTGTGATATAGTATAGACAGTTGGAAAAGTTCTATTCTATAGAAAATAAGTAAAATTAGATGAAAAAGTGATTAAGATGAAAATCTTGATATAAAATCTATTAAAAAAACAAAATGAATAGAAAAAATGATCTTTGAAAATAGAATGAATGAAAAACTATAATCAAAACAAATTAAAGTATAATTTTGAAAAATTTGCTTAACTATAAATATCAATATATTGATCACCTAGATGAATGACTTCCATCCATGTATTAAGCATATTAGAAATACCTTTTAATTCATCAACTTCAGCAATTGTTTTCCAATCTAAAGAAGAGTTAGATCTAAGAAAGCAAAAGCAGATAGAAAAAATCAGGTAGCTATTGGCATGGCCAAGAGAAATAAAACCAACATCGTATTTTAAAGTTCTATTGTGGCGTTCCATAATTTGTTTTTCACTGCTAAACTCCTGACAAATTTTATCCTGATTTTTAAGTTCGATAACCAGGAATAGTTTAAAAGGTAAAACCTGTTCACTTCCATACTAAATATCCGATTATCAATAGGATTTCTATCAGAAATAACTCTTAAAAAATTTCGGTAATTCATCATATTTAGAAAGAGTAGAACAAGTAGTTTTGATAGAAGCAAGAGAATCTCTTTTATCAAAGATTTGATAGGATGTCACTACTTTATTGATAGAATTAAAATAAAAGAAAATATAGTTTATCTTACATAGTACTTTGATACAAGTTTCATCAATTGCAATCACATCGAAAGATCATGTGGCTAAAATTTGAGTAAAGAATGAATGATAATCGAAATCACTTTACACCATTTTATAGGAAATATAAACCTCATGAACATCTTTATCTAAAATACAGTTTGATTATAAAAAATACCATAATTAATATGATAAATGATAAATAAGGCATAAATCAATGATATATTATCAATAGGCGATTTGATAAATTGCCTATAATCTTTTTAAGAGTTGAGAAATCAGTATGAAAGCTTTCATAGATATAACAAAGTTTGATTTTCGGGATACTATTTCTAAAGTTTAGAATCATGAACATTAAGAGAAATCTTATTCTTGAGGTGCAAGAATAATGATGATTTTGGCATTTATAAACATCAAAATGATTGCTATGATGAAATAGCATTAATTGTTGTTTAGTGAGGACATTTTAAAATACCGTCTTTGTTAGGTCTAGTAGAAAAATATGGGAACAAACTTTACATTGAAACGGATTTTGTTTAGTAGTATGATTCCAAAGATAATCTCTAGGAGCATTACAGCAGGAAAAATGTACATCGATAGTGATGGATTTTTCATGACGATGTTTGATAGGTTTAATGTTATGATCTCTAATAAGTTATGTATACTTCTTATGTTCTAGCCAAACAAAAAGGTTTGATAATAGCAGAATCATCAACTTTGATGAATTGGGAAAGAAAAATGATGATTGTCCAAATAAATTTCGTAATTCTATTTAAAAAAGTAATCATAAATGATATAATTTTGGGCATGACATATACCTCGATTCTATATTGTTTTGGTCAAAAACTATTATAGATGTATGTATCGTTTTTTAGTAGATATAAAAGGAGATTCTATATAAAAACATACTAAAGGTAAAGTAAAATATATAGAAAACCATTGATATATAAAGAAAAACAGGTAGATGTGGTAGAAACCCTACACATTACCGACAGTGTAAAGAGGTGTAACTATGGAAAAATATAAAATGATAGAAAATAGTTTAATTACTAAATATCGCAAAGCGATTTGGGCAAAGTTTGTCAAAGGCGTAAAAGAATTTAACATGATAGAAGAAAACGATTGCATTGGGGTTTGTATTTCGGGTGGAAAAGATTCTTTTCTACTAGCAAAATGCATGCAAGAAATTAAAAGGCATGGTGATGTAAATTTTGATTTGAAATTCATCGTAATGGATCCTGGCTATCAACTAGAAAATAGAAAAAAAATTGAAGAAAATGCCAAACTTTTAAATATTCCAATTACAATATTTAATTCGAATATCTTTGAAATTGTAGATAGTATAACAGAATCACCGTGCTATCTATGTGCTAGAATGAGAAGAGGTACTCTATATAACAAAGCCAAAGAGCTAGGATGTAATAAAATAGCCTTAGGTCACCATTTTGATGATGTGATGGAAACAATTTTACTAAGTATAATTTATGGTGGAGAATTTAAAACTATGATGCCTAAACTACATAGCACGAACTTTAAAAATATGGAGTTGATTAGACCGCTATATTATGTTCACGAAAAAGATATCATTGCTTTCGCTAAATATCATGAATTAATTTTTTTAAATTGTGCTTGTAGCTTTACTGCCAAAAATCACGATGTAAACAATAATAGTAAAAGACTGTTTATCAAAAATTTAATTAAAGAATTGAAACAAGATAATGAATATATAGAAAATAATATTTTTAAAAGTGCTTTCAATGTAAACTTAAACACCATTATTGGTTATCATAAAGATGACTGGAACTATAATTTTTTGGACGACTATAAAAAAGATCATCATAAAAATTAGTAAAATAAAGAAAAATGAGATAAAAATTCAAAAATGTGATATAATACAGGCAAAAGAAACGAAGCAAGAATAGAAATGAAAAAAGTTAAAATCCGTAATGTTATATAGAGTAATGAATAGCAGTAAGGAGTGGTAAAAATGAAATTATTCTCTATAAGCATAAGCAAAAAGGTATTAATAGGCATCGTAGTAGCAGTATTAACAATCGGAGGAGCAATAACAAGTGTAGTACTCCTAAATAATAAGACACAAGAAAATAATAGTAGCAAGGTGAAAAAAGAAGAAACAATCAAAACAATATCGATAAAGGATGATTTAGAATTTGAAATCAATAGTGCGTTAACTTTATTATCATTAATTGAAGATGATAATAATTTAGAAATCACAACTGAAGATGAAAAAGTCGATACTTCTAAACTTGGTAAAAAAAATATCACAATTACTTACCTAGATAACAAAAAAAAAGAGCAAAAATATAAATTTCAAATCATGATAGTGGATACAACAAATCCTGTAATCGAATATCAAGAAGAGCACATAACGACTGTTGGAACAGAAATCGACCTAACTAAAGATGTAAAAGTAATCGATAATTCTAAAGAAGAGATAACAGTAACGGTAGAAGGGGTGTATGACATCAACAAAGAAGGAGAATATCAATTAAAATATGTAGCAGTCGATAGTAGTGAAAATAAAACAGAAAAAGACTTTACCTTAAAAGTAAATGCCAAACCAACCATAAGTCAAGATAATAAGAATAGTAATACTAATAAAAGTGAAACCACAACAAGTACCAATAAAAATAAGAATTCAACTACAAAAACCAATACCAATCCCACCAATACAACTACTACCACTAGTCCTAATAATAACACGACTACAAATTCAAATAATAGCACGAGTCCATCTAATAACACAAATCAACAACAAGAAACTCCAAACTCAAATACCAACAATACGGTATCTCCACCAGTAAAAATAGCAGAGTATCGTCAATCAGAAGCGAATAAAATGATAACTTTAATTAATCAAGCTAGGGCTGAAAATGGACTATCATCGCTTAGCGTAAATAGTTCTTTAGAAAGTTCAGCTAAGATTCGTGCCAAAGAAATAATTACTCTTTTCTCCCATACTAGGCCAAATCAAACCAATTTTTTTAGTGCAATTTCAATAAGTTATCATTCTGTTGGAGAAAATATTGCTGCTGGACATTCAACTTGCGAAGGTGCCTTTGAAGGTTGGATGAATTCACCAGGTCATCGCGCCAATATTTTAAGC
>JAQXIG010000079.1 GCA_029007685.1 bacterium
TGTTCGTTAGCCCTCGATTTTGTTTCACACTTCCTTTGGCCCTAATGTCACCATTAATGCTTTGTGCTTCCCTAACACTTCGTCGATACCTACGCGTGTATTGGACTTTCACCAACTAGATATATGCCATGCACGGCACACTAAAAAAAATCAACTTTTCAGTTGATTTATCATTAAGTCACACAAACGTGCGACGATTTCTCCTTCTGGGGCGATATAAGGGGATCGAACCCTTGCATACTGGAGCCACAATCCAGCGTGTTAACCACTTCACCAATACCGCCATAAAAATACATTATTATCTTATCAATAAAAATGTATTTTGTCAACTATCTATTTCACTGTATAAGGATTATCTATTTCACTGTATAAGGATTATCTAACGTTCCATCTCCACTTACATAAATTGCATCTTTAGCCAAATAAATAACCGGTCTAGCATAACCAGAAGTAGCAGCTCTAGAAGACTGAATACTACCATAATTATCTATCTTATACACCTTATAAGAATAATCACTATCTCCTGTCAAAGTCCACCAACTATAATCATATGTAACTAAATAGTTATAATTAGAGCAAGAATCAGTATCTGCAGAAGCACAATTAACATCAACACTAGCATTAATATAATCAAATAAAGGTAACAATCCTATATAAGAATTAGATACAATCCCAGATTTTTCAATAGAACCATCGTTATAATTAATATCAACACTTCTTTTTCCAACATATAAATCATGTGGTACTACAACCTGTTTACTACTATCATTGAGAAGTGTTTCTTCATCATACAAATCCGTCAAATATTCATAGACCCTACTAACAGAATAATCATTAATACCATATGATTGATTACGGTCAACATTAAAACGATCATCCCAAACTACTTTAGTAAATTTCTCAGCCAAAATCAACACAACATGACCATCTTCTATCTTAATAATTTTCCATTTTTTACCACCTAAACTAACATTATTATTAGGGTCCTCTCCTCTATATACCAAATTACCATTTAACTCATAGAGCCCTTGCCCAGATAACACTACTGACTCATTTTCTCTAATATAATCAGTGAAAATCTTAGTAGTATAGTAATCTCCACAATTTAATTTAGAAACATAACGATAAGGATTTTCACTAATTCCAAGATACGTAACAGTTACGACAGCAGAACAACTTGCATCTTTATCTGGAACCAAATCACTTAAATCTTTTAAATAATCAGCAGCAATCAAAGTAGTACTATCAATTGTAATTTGACTATTCAAATCCTTTGGTAATGAACTAGGATTATCTGCATAATATTCTTTAGCAGCTTCTAATACGATTTGCTCAACAGAAGCATAACTATTCGTTTTGAAAAAAGCATTATAAACTAACAAAGCCACAATAATCAAAATAATAATTCCAACAAATATTACACCAATAATAATTAATTTTTTCTTTCCAATATCTTGAATCAAGTTTTTCATGCCCAAAATCTCCTTTACTAATAAAACCAGTATAACAAAGATTTCAAATCTAGACAATATCACAAATTTTAAAATTTAGGAAAATGCCCATACCAAATAAGTAAATAGTCATACATTAAAGTAAAGGAGAGATTTTATGAACAATAATTTCAGATATGACAATTATAGATATTCAGATATGAATATGATTACGGATTTATTTATGCAATCAAACAATAGTCAAAACCAACAGATAAATAATAATCCTAATTTAGCGGAACCGTATGAAGGATTCATTAGAGGCAATTTATTTAACAATCTATATCATCAATACCGAAATCATCGTCCTAGTCAATTAGTACCAAGCAATGAACAAGCAGAATTATTACTAAATGTAGATCAATTAACTTTCGCTGCCCACGAATTAAATTTATATCTAGATGTCCATCCAGAAGATCAAAATATGATCAGACTATTTAATCAATATCAAAAAATGGCAAACGAAGCTATCGAAAGATATGAAAAAAAATATGGCCCATTAACCGTAAATACCGAATCTAATCCAGATGTATTTAGTTGGCAAGCTTATAGTTGGCCTTGGGAAAGGGAGGAAATGTAAGATGTGGAAATATGAAAAACGATTACAATATCCGATTTCAATTAAGAAAAAAGATTTAACATTTGCCAAACAATTAGTAACTCAATATGGAGGATTTGGAGGAGAATTAGGTGCAGCCCTAAGATACTTAAATCAACGATATACAATGCCAGATAACAAAGGAAAAGCACTACTTACTGATATCGGTACAGAAGAGCTTGGACATGTAGAGATGCTATCCACCATGGTATATCAACTAATGAAAGACGCAACTCCAGAAGAAATGAAAGCGGCCGGTCTAGCTAGTCATTATGCCGAACACAAAACCGCTATTTATCCAACTGATGCAAATGGAGTTCCTTTTACTGTAACCTATTTTGCTACTACTGGAGATGCAATCGCAGATCTAAGCGAAGATATGGCAGCAGAACAAAAAGCAAGAGCTGTATACGAAAGTTTGATTGATTTAACAGATGATCCCGATGTTATCGGACCACTATTATGGTTAAGGCAAAGAGAAATTGTTCACTTTAACCGTTTTAAAGAACTATATAATTACTATAATAAAAATATGAAACAACCACGCTAATAAAAAAAGGCTAACCCTCCCAAAAACCATGGTTCTATAATATTTAGTGTTGGTGAGTAAATCACTGACACTATTTTTAGTTAATAAAAAAGAGTCACATCAGAAACTCATGATACAATGTAATTGACCAAAACACATTGAAAGGATCTGATAAATATGACTCATACTGAT
>JAQXIG010000080.1 GCA_029007685.1 bacterium
ATAACCAATTGTTCCTTCCACTACATCTTTAAAAAGTTTACAAATGAGACAAATATAATCATCTGACAAGTCACCATCATATTCTTCGATATACCCGCACACAGTACAACGAAACTGCTTTTTCATTCATGTATCTCCTAACAAACGAGATCAAAAATGAATTCTAGGTCAGAAACATGATGCTAATGACTTCACTTCATAAAACAGTAGAAGATTATCATAGGATCAAACTTGTCACAATATACATCTTTGATAATCATTATCACTTCAAATTATAACACAATATTAAAAAAAAACAATCACCTTTTATCAATATTTTTCACTACATGACAACCAAATCATGTTTGTAAAAAAGAGTCAATACCATTCATTTCTAGGCTTTAAAGAATTTCCAGTTTTCATAAGATTTCTCGCCTGCTCTATCATCATATCTTATGTTCATTCCAAAGCAAGCAATCACCCATAACCGTTCTTTATGGATCTGTACCATCACACCCCTGTCCTTCACGTATTGCCTCCTCTAATTCTAAATTAATATTCCATTCAAACGCAGCACAACGTTTGTGATATATTTCATACGTTGATACTGAAGATTTTTTTATTTAAAAAGTAACAATGTCATGAAAACTATTAGAAAATAAATCAGAAGTATATTCTCCTAATATCAACTTAAATTCCCTAATCTCTCTATTTTACAATTTATAATCTTTTATTCCATTATCCCCTCTATTATCATGATCATCTTCTTCTTTAAACACACTATATACTTCTCTAACAAAAAATGCTATTAGTAATATATATTATAATGCACTATTTTGTAATTCTTTAGCAATTCCTTCTTAATCCACATTATATTTTAAAATTTTATTCTAACTTAATTTTTGCCATAATCTTGATAAAATTTTCATATTTATATGGTAAATTCTAAATATAAAATTTGATTTATGTGGGTATGTAACAAACGCTTAAAAAATATGAAATAAGGTGATCTATGAATGAAGGAAAAGATAATAATACTAATATTAGTATCTAAAAAAGCACCAACTTCTTTGGAATTGGATACTTTTGTATATTAAGTTCAAACTATAAAAGTTCGAACAGATTTCACGATGGAGCCTTAACTATACACGTTTACGAAATTAAGATTATAAGATTTGATTAAATCTCTCTGATAAATTCATTATATCATTTCTTAGATATTTTCAAGGGAGTATGGAAAAAAAAATAAATTTAATATATAATATTATTAGTTTTTTGGATTAACTTTAAATTATAAAAATGTTTAGGAGTAACTAATTATGAAAAGAAAATTAAGCAAAGAAATAGAAAAAATATTAGTTGAAAATAATATGACATTTGAAATTGCTAGTTTAGAACAATTAAATGAAATATACGAATTATATAATAATAGGACAAGTTGGTTTAAAGAAAACAATATAAAACAATGGTCAAGGTATATTATAATACACGAAAGTGAGTTTCCAACAGCAATAGAAAATAAAAACTATTACATATTAAAAAAGAGTAAGAATAATGAAATAATTGCAGGATTTGAAATATCTAATAATCCGGGCTATTTTGAAGATAATGGGCAATCATTATATCTAAATAAAGTTGTTTCAAAGGTAGGACATAAGAATATAGGATCATTTATATTTATGATTTGTAAAGATTTAGCGAAAAATAATAATATGAAATATTTAAGACTTGATTGCATTAAATGGAATGATAAACTAAATGAAATTTATGAAAAACACGGCTTTAAATTAGTTGGTTATGGTAAATCAGATTATGAATATTGTTTAAGGGAGTGTAATATATATGAGTAAAGTAATCATAGGAATTGTAGCAAAACACAATGGCGAAATTAAAAAAAGGCCAAATACTTATATTAGAGATGAAGTAAAACAAGCGATATTTGATAATGGTGCTATTGCAATAGGAATATTGCCAACAGAAAATGAAATAAAATTATGTGAAAATGATTGGAATGATACACTAACTGAAAAAGAAAGAGAAGATTTAATAGACCAAATATCTTTATGTGATGGAATTATAATTCAAGGTGGTACACAAAATGATGAATATGAAATTGTAATTGCAAAATATTGTTATGATAATAATATACCTATTTTAGGTATATGTGCAGGACAAAATAATATTGTTAGAGCTTTGGGTGGAACTACAATTAAAGTGGCTAATCCAGAAAAACATAATAATACTACTGATGACTATGTTCATAATATAACAATCAATAAAGACTCTCGTTTTTATAAAATAATTCAAAAGAATGAAATAATGGTTAATTCAAGACATAACAATTCAGTTGAAAATTGCCCGTTATTAAACAAAGTTGCTTTTTGTGAAGATGGCTATGCAGATGTAGTAGAATCAGAAGATAAAGACTTCTATATTGGTGTAAGATTTCACCCAGAAAGTTTATATAAAATAGATGAAAATCATAATATAATATTTAAAGAATTTATTAAGAGTTGTAAAAATAAGAGTAATAAACAATTAATTTTGAATATTTAAATCAAACGATTAAGTATATAGAAGAAAATCTAACTGAAAATATTGAATATAAAGAATTATCAAAAATTGTTGGAGTATCAGAATATAATTTGCAAAGAATATTTACATTTTTAACAAACATTTCACTAGCAGAATATATAAGGAAAAGAAGATTGAGTAAAGCATTTGAGGAATTAAAAACAACAGATATAAAAATTATAGATTTAGCAGTTAAGTATCAATATGACTCACAGATATCTTTTGCTAGAGCTTTTAAAAGTATGTTTGGAGTAACTCCAAGTGAATGTAAGTTAAGTGATGTTGAATATAAGCAATTCCCAATAATAAAATTTAATAACAATAATGATATTTGTGAAGAATTAAATTATGAAATAAAAGAAATTGACGAAATTAAATTATATTGTGTAGAAACATCTGCAATAACTCACGAAGATCTACTTTATAATATAAAAAAATTGTATTCAGATATAGAAGAAAATGGATTGTATGATGAATTTAATAGAAATGGTATGTATGGAATATCCATATGCAAAAAAAGATGGCTACTTGTATTATGTTGGTAGCGAAGAAAAATATAATAACACAAAAGAATTTATGATTCCTGCAGGTAAATATGTAATATTTAGTGTGAATTCAAGAGAACAAAAAGATATAGTAAAAACTGAAAATTATATATACACAATGGTTTCATTCTACTAATTATAATATTGATGATGAATTTAATTTTGAATTATATACAAGCAACAATTGTTATTTATATATGTTAATAAAAGATAAACAAAAATGATTTGTTTTTTGTCAAGTAGTGTTGGTGAGTCCAAAAACTAATGATAAATGAACTGTGATACAGAGGACTGGAAATAGTCCTCTTTAATTTTGCTTTATACCTTTTATAAGCATAACTATTTCTTTTAAATGTTTGAACTTTTTATAACCACAGCCAACATATTTAATTTGTTTAATAACATCATTAATTCCTTCAACAACGTCGTTAGAATATTCATAGTCAAATGAATTACGAATATATTTTCCATATCCTTAAATGTTTTAAGCGATATCTTTTTCAGAACCTTTTTGCATAAGTTCTAATTTAATATTTAAATTAACATCATTATCAAAGTTTTTTCTATTTTATTAGAATAAATTTGTTTTATAAAATCACCATTAAAAATGTTTGTTAGTTGATAAATAATATTGATTTTTAGAAATTTTCTATAAGTTGATTCTAATTTTACTTGTTCTATAAATTCTTCTATTTCTTTGACTTTCATATGCAACATCGTCCCAATTAATTATATATGACAATTTGTTATGACAAATTACAAGTGTGTTTCTAAATTGACAATTCAATTTAAATTTTGTTTTATCATAATTTTTTTGTTATAAAACTTGAAGTATAGTAACGTAATTTGCTACCAAAACAGAATTTTAATTAATTAACTTGTAAAAACACTTGTGTACAAAACAAACATTTGCCATAATCGTTTATAGTTTTAATATAAAAAAATCCACCTAACTAAGCTTTGATTTAGGTGGACCATAACTTTATAACTACACTCAACACAGCAATATGAACTGTTCCTTTTTATTGTATGAAGATTCCTTCATCCATATACATAATAACATAAAAACGACTTGTTAAAAAGTCGTTTTCTATTTTTTACCCGAAAAATTCGAGTTTCCTATCAATCTGGAGGGCCTAGTCGGATTTGAACCAACGATCAGGGAGTTGCAGTCCCACGCCTTACCACTTGGCTATAGACCCATCTATAAAATGTATATGCAACAACTCACTACATATACATTTTATCGAAATATAAGAAAGATGTCAATATCATGAAACCATAAAAATTGAAAATAGACGGTAACTATCTTATTCTCTCTTTTTTAGTATTGCCTTTTTTCTTGCAATCTAATTTAGAAGTTTTATTCACACTTTCTAAATCTTTTGTAAACTCTTTATGTTTTTTACCAATAAAATATCCAATCACAAAAAAGATAATCGACGATCCAAAAACTATGCCAATCCAAATAAGAATCATATTATTTCTTTTCTCTGGTTGTAAAACATAAACTGCCTTATCACCACTTTCCGATTTCACCGTAATCACATAAATTCCATCAACTTCTAACACACTGACACTGCTATTCGAATCTTCCGCTACTGCCCTGATCTTTATTTTTTTATTATTGGTATTCTTATAATGATATAAAAATAGCTTTTTATCAAAAACTTCCTTTAGTTTGCCATTTTTAACTGTTAACTCTTTTAAATAAGTATTGCTACTATGATTCATATCCTCAATACTAGCAGCTCTTACTACCATAACTTTATAAGTTCGAATCGATTCATCTTCAGCTGTTACTTTCAGTAAATACTGATTATTCCCAACACTTAATTTTTCTGGTCCTTCCTTCTTCAGAATTCCATACTTAGTATCTTCCACTACGGCATCTATTTGAATAGAATCTATTTCATATGGTAAATAGATAATATAATTCTCTTTTTCTTTTTCAAACTGTGGACTCAAAATTCCTACAGATACCGTAAGCGAAGCCAAATAATTATTAGTTGACAAAACTTTATTTGGATCTTTTCCACGGCTAACATGAATTGTATAGGTTTTTACACTACCATTTTCTGCTGTAACCTGAATTTTTACATCCCTCGTTTCCTCAGCCACTAAATCATTTTGACCAGTAATCGACACTTTAGCCTTACTATCTTCCGCTTTAGCATTGACATCTAAACTGCTAACACTATAGGGAACAGCTAAACTATATTCTTCCTTACTAGCTGAAAAACTCGGCTCCAAACTACCGCCATTCACCGTCAAACTAGCAAGTTTGTTATTACTGCTACGATTATCCTTACGATTCACATGAATCGTATAAGTTTTTTTTGCTCCACTCGGAGCAGTTACGGTAATAGAAATAGTATTATTACCATAATCTAACAATTTAGAACCTATACCGGTTACTCTAGCTCCACCATCTTCTGCTTGAGCATTAACGGTAACTTGATTCACATCGCTATCTACATTCACCTGATATGAAGTATTATTTTTATCAAATGGAAGAGAACCAGAACTAATCGTTAAATTACTTAGATTATTATTAGAACTAGGCGGATTGACTACTTGAACCGCCTTAGCACTGATATGTGCTGTTGCCTTATCAACCGTATCTGATATTTTAGCATTTTTTAAAGTAATCGTTGTACTACATAATCTTTTAGCGTGAAAAGTAAAAGTAAAGACATTTGTATACCCTGTAATCCCATTAGACAAAGAAGTATCTAATCCTGCTAATTTATAATCAGCTGCGGGATTCATTTGAAATCCATAAGGATAATTTACCCCAACTCCGGATACATACTCTAAACAACTACTATCAAATGACAAATTACCACCAACACTGGCGATACCACCATTTGCCCCATTTACATCAGAAATATACATAGTGATGGTGATATTATTTCCGACATAAACAGTAGAGTCTCCACTAAATCCGATCGTAGCACTCCCCGCAGCCTTAACCATTGACGGACACAAAAAAAAGAGAGCAGATAAGAGGATTAATCGCAACATCGTCTCATATAAATTCTTCATGATTAATCCCTCCAATCATTTGACTCTTCCTGCCTTCTTCGCTTTCTTTCCTCTTCTTTTCTTCTAATTTCTTTTTTTCTTTGATTCAATTCATCCTGATCCAATAACATCTTTAACTTAGATGGATCTTTCGTTTTGGTAGCCTCATGAATCGCATCAATAATCTCTTGTTTCGTTACGGTATCATCATATGGATCATATGGTGGAGAACTTCGGCGAGAACTTTCTCTCGTTTTTGTTCTAGAATTTTTATCTTCTTTTTCCAAAAGATCACTATTTTGATTCAAATCACCATGTACAAGATCATCATCCGATATATTTTTAGAACTAAAATTAAATTCTGGTTTAATCTCAATGATTGGACTCATTGATTTTGTTTTTTCCAATTCAGAATCTTCCTCTTTTCTTTTCCTAAGCCAAAATAATAAGAACAAGAAAAATAATAATAGAAATAAAAGACTTCCTAAAATCGTAAAAAATTGTCCAACAGTAAATCCTAAAATTTTAGTGGGAGCATCTTTCACAACATCAATAATATAATATTTTTCAAATCCATTTTCATCTGTTACACGAATCAAAATATTATTATGCCCTTCCTTCAGATCTTCATTACCAATGATTTCTACTTTAGCCTTATCAGATTTTGGGATTGCTCTAATATCTAATCGATCAACTCCACTTCCAACTTCTGTGGTATATTCTAAAACGTCCGGATCAAATTTAGGACTCAATGTCGTTTTCTCCACAATCAAGTCCTTCAAATCGGTATTACTCTCTTGCGTACTACGTATCACATTTAAACTATAAATTCTAGTACTGGCATCTTCTGCTTCTACTTCAATTTCAACAACACTAACTTCCCCTACTTTAAAATCATCATTTCCTTTTACTTTAGCCTTAGCTTTAGAATGATTCACTTCATAATTTAAATCTAATTTTTTTACTTCATAAGGAACAGAAACATTATAGTTAGATACTTCTTTATTAAACTTAGGTAACATTTCATGAGAGGAATAAATAGTTAAACTTTTTAAATAATTATCGTTAGACTTTTTAGTAGTAGTATCCACACTAGTACTTGTTTTATCACTACGAGTAACATTAACAATATAGGTATTCTTAGTTCCATCTTCAGCTGTTACTTTAATTGTTACTTTATTTACTCCCACTTTCCAGTTACTATTACCACTAATAGTAACTTTAGCTTTATCGCTAGTAGGAATCGCTGTTACATTTAATCCTTGAATATTATTCTTTACCTTCATTGAATAAGTAGTTACATTTTTCTTAAAAGCCGGTGTCAATGTATAACCACTTACATCCAAGTTTTTCAAAGTGGCATCATTATCTTTAAAAGATGTATTCATATCTTCTTTTATAATATCAACTTTATAGGTTTTTGTAGTTCCATCCTCTGCTGTTACTTTAACGTTAGCAGATGTTGTATTTCCTATTAAAGTTATATTCCCTAATCCACTAACAGTTGCCTTATTATCATTCGCCGTTCCAACTAGTTTAATAGAATTCGTAGTATTAGGGACTTTCACCGTATAGGAAGTAGTACTTGCGGAAAAACTAGGACTTAATGTATAACCACTAGCTTCTAAATTCTTTAATGTTGCATCACTACTTTTAGTCAAAGCAATAGGATTTGCAATAGTAATGACTTTGTCATTAACAGTAGTCATCACACGCTCAATCGTATCTGTTAATTTAGCATTATTCAAGGTGATGGTGGTAGATCCTGCTTTTTTAGCTTTCAATACGAACGTAAAAACATGAGTTTGTCCACTTCCTGTAATTCCAGAATCCAAAGTAGAATCTAAACCTGCAATAATATAATTAGCACTTGGATTAATTTGAAAAGTGTAAGGAGTAGTAGCTCCCGTACCAGATACATACTCTAAATAATCACTATCAAATGATAAATTACCTCCAACACTAGCGATACCACCATTCGTTCCACTTACATTAGAAACATACATGGTAACAGTAATATTACTACCAACAGTAACGGTGGAATCTCCACTAAATCCAACAGTGGCAGTACCAGCAGCATATACTGGTGTCAACCAAACCAACATTGACCACAATAATCCCAAAACAGTTACGAAACTTAAACTCTTTATTTTTTTCATATACTTCCTCCTAATGTAATAAACTTCTTCCCAAATAATGGTTTAATATCATTACTGAATCTAATAAGTCAATATCTGCATCTTCCATTACTTGCGCTGCTTCATAATAAGGTCCTGTAAGCATCGTGCGCGATAAGTAATGATTTAAAATCTTCACGGCATCCAACAAATCAATCAGCCCATCACCGTCAGCATCCCCCTTAATTACAATATACTTACGATCCCTTTCTATTCCATCGATCATTAATTTCACAATCATTCCCGTGGCTAATTTTTCTCCATCTTCTACTTTTCTAGCCTCATCGGCTGTCCAAATTTCTAAATACTCACTAGGGTTATCTAACTGATTCTTAATTTCTATTCCTGTAGTATCTAGTTTGACAGTTTGAATATTATCTCCAATAATGGTGTGTACATTAGAGGTGATTTGATAAGAAATATTAGACTTTTTAACATAGTTAATAATGTATTCTGTAGTAGTTGTATCTTCGGCCATAATCTCTACTTTAATCGTCGCAGCTCCCTCTTGATTCGGTAAACTGATAACATTACTTGTTTGTAAAGTATCATTTACATAATAACGAATACTTGACTTAGTATCACTAGTAGTCGCTACAACCGTCAGCTCATTTACATCATATCCAATATTACCGATCGAATAAGATAATGTTGTTTGCTTAAAGCTAGGCGTTAACGGATAACCCGTAACTTCTAAACTAACTAAACTACTATCAGTACTCAAAAGTGGTGCTTTACGAGTAATCACAATACGATAGGTTTCAACATTTCCATTTCCCGCTGTCACCATAATACTATAATTATTTTGACCAACTATCAAATTTGCACCCATTCCTTTATTTAAAGTTGCTCCCGCTGAAACCGTAGCCGAAATATCATCCGGTGTTAACGTAGTCACTGTATTTTCTACCTCTAATTCATATTGCTTATCGACATCGTTAAAAGTAGGTGTTTGCCCATAAATAGTTAAATCACGAAGAGAACTATCATTACTTAAGTTACGAGTAATCTCCATTGTATAAGATTTTTTAGTACCATCTTCCGCACGAACACTAATCGTATAAGTATTAGCTCCTGTTACTAAATTCATACCAGTTCCTTTGTCAATCGTTGCTCCCTGTGGTAAAATAGCCACAATATCATCTGGTGTTAACTGTTGAATTGCATAATCTACTTCCACTTCATATTTTCCGTCTTGTCCATTCCATAAGGCAGCTTTACCAAACACCATTAAGGAAGTAATCGAATGATCACTGCTAGCCTTACGATGAATCGTAAGGTGATATGTCTTAGTTGTTGTACCATCATGCGCAGTTACGTTAATGGTAAATACATTATCTCCTACCACTAACGGTTTGATTCCCAAAGTATTCTGCCTAATCGTAGCATTATTATCATTCGCTGTAGCTAGTATAGTAATAGCAGAAATATTATTCGCTACTTCCATTTCATAACGATCTTGCAGTGGATCAAATCCTGTAACTGTTACTCCATCTACCGTTAAATCACGTAATGTAGCGTCATTTTTTTTAGCTCTTTTTACTGTAACTGTATAATTTTTGGTCGTAACTTGATCTTCCGCTGTAACCGTTATTGTAAACGGATTATCACCAAATTGTAAATTTTGAACTCCTCTATCACCACTAATGGTTGCTTTTGGATCATCAGCAGTAGCTGTAATTTCAAGGGACGTAATCTCAGAACCAACTTCTACTGTGTAATCATCAATATTAGCACTAAATACTGGTGTTAACATACCCTCACTCACTGCTAAAGTAGCTAAATTAGCATTCGTATCTTTTTCACGTTGAATCATGATGGTATAACTATCACTATAATTAGTATCCT
>JAQXIG010000081.1 GCA_029007685.1 bacterium
ATAAGATTGATTATACGAGGGAAAATTATGGAAAAAGTGAATTGCTTGTTTGGTTCTTGCAAAGATAAGATGTCATTGATGACTAAAATCAAAATAAACTTAGCTGATGAAGATTGGGAATGGGCTTATACATTTTGTACATCTATATTGGAGGCTAATAATCAGGAGTTACTTAAGTATACCAAGACAATATATCTGGCTTTTTTGGTGCAATATCATGAATTGTTTCAACAGGTATTAGATGAAGATACTACAGAGTGCAAGGAAGATTCTTTAGAATGCTTTCAAACGATTTTTTCTTTATATCAACAAATGAATTCTTGTGTTCGCAGACATTTTATTGTGGTGTCTACTTCGTTGGATAATTTCGAACTACTGAATACTTTTTATACTTGGATTGCTTACTTTTTAAATCAAAATGATGATTTTTTGGTTAGAGGTCTTGTTGATAAATTAGATAGGTTGTTTTTGTCGGTACTTGACAATCGTTATGTTCAGCAATTTAGAATACTTTATTATCAACAGTTACCTAGTTTTGTTTCGGGGATTTGTAATCTAGAAATTAGAAAAATTAGTGCTCTACAACTTAAACAATCTTATAATCAACATAAACAATATCAAAAAGAATTGTTTACTATGCATGCTAGAGATGGGAAAATTAAGGTTAAAATTGGGAATCGTTATGATTAGTTAAAACTTTTTTGAATATAGCGGAAATTGGTGTAGGTAGTATAGATAATACTGATACTTAAAGATAAAACAAAGCCCCACATTCCAATATTCAAGAATAATAGAAGAAATAAACTAATTGTTCTAAGGATGGTAGTTTTTAGAGAACTTAGAAAGGTTTCTTTTGCTTTGCCCATGGCTTGAAGACTACTTGATAATGGGGTTTCTAAGTAGTGAAGAAGGAAGATAGGAGCTAAAAAACGAATGTATTCACTACCTTCTGTTGTATGATAGATTAAGTTTAAGAAAAACTCTGGAAATAATATAAAAATCATAGTAGAGGGGATTCCTATTAATAACGAAAGTAGGATTCCCTGTTTTAATTTTTTTTTGGTGTAACTGTAATTTTGGTTGCTGTAGCTCTTGGAAATTACGGGAATTAAGGCTTGCGAAATGGCCGTAGTAAAGAAGCTGGGAAGTAGTAGTAGTGGCATTACATAACCACTGATAATTCCATATTCTGACAATATATAAGTGTTAGAGTAACCAATTGTAGTTAATACAAAGGTGATAATGATAGGTTCTAAAAAGTAACCAACATTACCAATTAAACGACTTCCTGTGGTGGGAATTGAAATATTTAGGATATTTCTAACATTTGTTGAGCTTGGTATGAGATCACTTTTTTTTATGGTTGTATTTTTAGGTAAAAATAATAGTAGTATAAAAATACTAGTTAATTCACTTACCATATTTACTAAGATTAGGAAAGTAACGGCATAGATGATATTTTTATTCATTAAGGTGGGGATAACTAGTATGATTAGAACTAGTCTAATGATTTGTTCTATGACATGACTTACTACATGTGGAAACATTCGCTGTTTTCCAAAAAAATACCCCCTTAGCAGATTCGATAAAGCTTCAAAAGGCAGCACTAGGCTGATTGCTAAAATTGGTAAATAGACACGAGGTTCATTTAATAAATTATTGGCAAAAAAAGAAGCGCAACAAAGAATAATGACCATTAGGATTAAGTTCGTGATCATCATAATAGGGAAGGAAGAAAATACTAGTTTTTTATTATTGTATTTTTCTTCGCTGACTAACTTAGAGATTGAAACTGGTAATGATAACTGGGACATACTCATAAAGAGTGAAAAGGTGGGGAATATTAACATGTATAGTCCAATTCCTTCTAATCCTACTAATCTAGTCATAATAATTTTAATGACCATCCCTAATACTTTAGTGATGGCACCACCAATGATTAAAATGAGGGTTGATTTAATAAATTTTTCTTTCATGGGCATCATCTCATTTTATTCTATGCACATTGTGAATAAACTATCATCAAAAACTGTTTGGTTATGATAAGGAGCAATTTTTTATGCTGTTTGGAATTGTAGAAATACTATCTTCATGTTTTTGATTTGTAAACAGTATTTGGAATATTGATTTTTTCTTCCTAACAAAAACTGTCAAGAATTTAGGAAAATGTCTTAAAATTTTTAAAAC